>JAKOGY010000481.1 GCA_028658405.1 Dolichospermum sp. ST_sed8
TCTCACTAACAAGAAATATCAGTCTGAACTATGATTCTGATGATGAAGATGATTTTTGTGATTTATTTAAAACCAGAATCTAATCATCTTCGTCATCAAAATCAGATAAATCACAGTTCAGACAATTTCATCATCTTCATCCCGAAAATCAAACAAATCACAGTTAAGATGTTATAATCGGCAAATGGGTAGAAAATCAGGGTTATAGAAATGCAAAATGGCGACCAAAATCTGATTATTTTGATGATTTATATACTTACTGTCTATTGGACAATCAATCGGATGATTGAATCTATAGACGATATAGTAAAAGTTGATTTTCAAAAAGGATCTGTTGATGATCAATTGAAAGAACAAAATCTGCAAGATACAGTGGGTATTTCTTTTAAAACCAATACTTATGGTTTGGATAAAGTGGAAGATGATCTGAAAGAATTATCAATGAGTATTGAAAATAAATCAGAGAGTATTGCTATATATGTTGACTGGGATAATAGTTCCTTCGTTGTTGAACATACCCAGCAGTCCCGCCGAGTGATTCGTAAATCCCCCGATTTAACCCGCGATTTAGCCATACCCCAAGTTCCCACAATTATTGCTCCTAAAAAGACAATTTCTGAAAATGTCACCGCAGAAGATGTTTTTCAAAGAGATAAAGATTCAGGTATTTACAAACCAGCTTCGCCTTTAATTAATGTTGCTGCCATCAAAAAGAATGATAAACAAAAGAAGTTATACAAAGACTTTATAGATGGTAAAAAAGATTTGGAATTTTCATTACAACTGGTGCTGCGAATTTCCGAAATGAGAGTCGGTATTGCGCCGGGGATAAATGTTCCCCCAGTATCAATTATTAATTGTCCTTTTACTATTAAAAAGCTCCCTTGGACCTACGCTTTACCCTGGAATAAGAAAAAGTGATTTGCACGTAATACTACACAGCATCCAATTAAAGGTAAACTAGAGAAAGGAGAGAGTAGGCGTAGGCAGTTGCAGATTAGTCATTAAGACTAGTTTGAGGAAAGTCCGGGCCCCCGAAAGACCAGACTTGCTGGATAACGTCCAGTGCGAGTGATCGTGAGGATAGTGCCACAGAAAGATACCGCCAATCAATTCACCATATTGAATGGGTTGGTAAGGGTGCAAAGGTGCGGTAAAAGCGCACCAGCAGCGTCGAGAGGCGTTGGCTCGGTAAACCCCGGTTGGGAGCAAGGCCACAAGGAACTACGGTTGGTCTTTTACCAGTTCCGCTGAAAAAGAGCCGCTAGAGGTGTTTGGTAACAAGCATCCCAGATAGATAACTGCCCTCGCAAGAGAACAGAACCCGGCTTACTACCGACTCTCTCTTTTTAAACGAATTATGGATTTTTTATGTTCCATAGTTCGTTTTTTCAATTACTACAGAGGTCAGTAACCCAGCCCTAAAGGGACTGAGCTTGCAAGAGAAATCAAACAAGCTGTACTGACCAGACCACCTAGAAATAGGTAGCCGTTATTTGAGTCACGACACCCACCGAATGCGTTCGCGCCAGCGTGCCGTCAGGCATAGCTAGTTCCCTGC
>JAKOGY010000482.1 GCA_028658405.1 Dolichospermum sp. ST_sed8
AAGCATAGAGGAACACTCCCATCGCTCCCAAAATCATATATACCACACCGCCACCATCAAGGAAGTCTTTACCATCCAGAGCATCGTCAGGGTTCGCGCCGCCGTAGATGGTGTCATTGCCGGCTTCACCATATACTGCGTCTTCGCCTTCTCCGCCAAAGAGTCTGTCAGCACCTGCTCCACCAAACAGCACGTCTTTATCGAAGCCGCCATCAATGTAGTCATTGCCACCGTCGCCATGTAGCTCGTCCTCACCGGCTTCCCCTAATATTCTGTCCGCACCATCTCCACCAAACACTGTGTCCTTATCGTTTCCGCCAAAGATGGTATCATTACCGCCTAAGCCATACAAGAGGTCTTCTTTACCAAAGCCGCGAATCGTATCGGCATTTTGAGTCCCTGTAAGGGTATCGTTTTCCTCTGTTCCGTTTCTGACTGCCATAACTTTATCCTTGTTAATTTTTTAGCTAACTTGAATGTGCTGGATGCACGATACAAGTCTCGCTAATTAGTTGTTGTAACTCTCACGCAAGTCTTAAATAATCTGCGTGTCTTCAGACCGCAGGGTATCAACATTACCCCTCTCCCAAGTTTGAGAGCTACGGTGTACACACAAGTGATCGAATTTAGCCAAGTCTCCATCAAATCGCCCTCTAACCCCCAATTATAGGGAGACAAGATTTTTCTAAATCCCCGCAACCGCAAACCCAGACAGATAGGACTTGTACCGTAGAGTTTGAGAGAGGGGGTAATCAAGACATGGTGAGAAAATATTGCACAAAGTCATCAAACATACGCCGGATAAATATAAAATTCAGCATCTACAAATCACTTCCTGATCATTACTAGTAGGATTACCCAACAACAATTAGTGCATGATTAAAACTTTGACTTGCCCATAAAAGAAGATCCGGTGAAACAATTAAGTCTCCATATATGTTTGATATATAATTGATCTACAAAATATATTTGTCAATAGATAAACAATTGAAAAATATAAGTTTTTTAATAGCTTATTTATAGGTTCTTCATGGATTATTTCCTAAATGTTTTTTTTTAAAGAGTAGCAAAATTACATAGAATTCCGAATAAAATCCCGGTAGGATGTAAATAAAAGTGAAAAAGTTATTATGTTCATTTCAAATCGGGGTAAGTAGGTTAACAGAAAAAATTAAAGGTATGTGAAGAAAAGCACAGCAAGCTCAAACTCTTTCCCCCTGCTGGGGTTGTTTGCGTAACCCCTCGAAAAGGGGGATTAAGAGTTTAACGGCTAAAAATTGGCAGCTATATGTCTCATTACTCCTTAGACTTTGAGAGAATTGCATTTTGAGACATAAAAAGAGACATAATAAAGGTCTATCTCAGAAAGTAGACTTTTTGAGACTAGTTATGTGAATGCTATTATTTATCTATTTACAAAGTCATAAGTCTACATTTTCCCTATTCCCCTTTTTCGAGGGTTTATACAAAAAACCCCCGTTTGGAAAGAAACAGTTTCTGGGACTAAACATGACCGTAGGGAGCGATCCAAAGTTATGGCGTTAGCTCAAAGTC
>JAKOGY010000483.1 GCA_028658405.1 Dolichospermum sp. ST_sed8
GCTCAGGGTGGTCTGGTCAGTACAGCTTGTTTGATTTCTCTTGCAAGCTCAGTCCCTTTAGGGCTGGGTTACTGACTTAACCATCCTGATAAATTAGGAATTTTACCAAAATAAGTAATTTGATAACTAGTACCGCAAGGCGGAATTTAGAATTTAGAATTTAGAATTTAGAATTTGGAATTTAGAATGAATACAGCATAAGCTTTTCACTGATTCGGAATGGTTCATTAACTTACAATATCTTATCACTAGAATCTCTATGTCCCAAGTATCGCTCCCCCAATCGCTGCACCCAAACCTACCACTCACTGCTCTTGCACCCATGCAGGATGTAACAAATCTCTGGTTTATGAAAATCATTGCCCACTATGGCAGTCCTGACTACTTCTTTACTGAATATTTCCGCGTCAATGATACCTCACGGCTCAATCGGCACATTCTCGCAGCAATTACCGAAAATGATACAGGTCGCCCAGTTTTTGCCCAAATGATTGGCGAAAGTATTCCCGATTTAGTCAGAACAGCAAAAGAACTCTGCAAATATAATATCGCGGGAATAGATTTAAATATGGGTTGTCCAGCACCGAGAATCTATCGCAAAAATGTGGGGGGTGGGTTGCTGCGAGAACCGGAAAAAGTGGAGCAGATTTTGGGAGAGTTACGTTCTGTCGTGAGCGATCGCCCTTTTACTGTTAAAATGCGCGTAGGCTTTGAAAATACAGATAACTTTTACACAATTCTCGATATCATCAATCGGCACAATATTGATTTACTAAGTTTACATGGTCGCACGGTCAAAGATATGTATCATGGTGCGGTGAAATATGATTTGATTGCGGAAGCTGTGAAGCGGGTTAATTGTCCAGTGCTGGCCAATGGTAATATTAACTCGGCCACAACTGCCCTGGAAGTGCTGGCGCAGACGGGCGCAGCGGGGGTAATGGTGGGACGGTGGGCGATCGGTAATCCTTGGCTGTTTAATCAAATTCGCCAGGCTTTGCGAGGAGAAACCATTACACCTGTTCCTTTAGTAGAAGTACGCAAATATATTGATCGGTTATGGCATACTCCTACAGCCTCAACTATCCCAATGCGATCGCGTGTAGCCTACATGAAAATGTTTCTTAACTACATTGCCTTAAGTGTTGATACTGAAGGTCATTTTCTAAAACTAATGCGACAGGCACAAACTGATGTAGAACTGTTCAATTTATGCGATCGCTTTCTGGTTGCTGATCCGACGCAAACTTTAGCCCTAGCACCCTACTGAGGCTGTTTTAAACAAGTATAGTATGCGCTAAATTATAATTAAATTTATAAATTACAGAAATCATGAGCTTTTTACTGAGAATATTCGGGTTTGGTTTGCTGATATTAGGCAATAAAATTTAGACGCGTTTCCTCTGGAGACTTCCAAATAAAAAATATCCCAAAATTTCTTGTGGTGCAGGCATTCTTGCCTGCTAATAATATCAGGACGGTCAAGATGCCCATCCCACAAGATTGGATTATCTTTTTTGTGGAGTCCTCCT
>JAKOGY010000484.1 GCA_028658405.1 Dolichospermum sp. ST_sed8
ATTGCCATTCTTTCTAATCCCGAAATAATGTAGTGTTTTGGAGTCAAAGGTAGGAATAAGCATCTTTGCCGTGGAGTTTTTTGAAATCAGTTAGTTTTCCACCGATTCTTTTCCCATCTACCCTGATCTCTAGTCGGGTCGCAGATTGCACTACAACCCGACCTGAGACACCTTTACAATAGGCGATATCACCTGTGTTCCATTTGTGTCCATACTTTTGACGTGGGTGAGAACAAGGAAAACCGAACTTGTTTATACGACATAATCTTCTTGTCCCCTGTCCGGTAGATTTTACTTTCAATATATTGGTTGTCAATATATTTAAGTTTTCAACCACTCCAACACACGCCGCATCTATCCAATGTTCTTTGGGGAGATTTAATTTTCTCCTATTAAATTTTGTCCTTCCCCCAGAAGCCGTTGTAATTGGTAATCCAGTTTCTTTCAAAGTTTGAAATAAATCCCACCTGGTAGAATTAACAGCAGCCGCATCTTTTAAAGGTCTTTTTGACTGAGATTTAATTCTTTTCAATAGTTCTGGTTTCTTAGCTAAAAACTTTTCAATGTCCTGTGTTCCTTTTTTTTGATTGCATTTTTCGCATGACAAACACAGATTGCTTATTCTGTTGCTTCCCCCTTTCGCTTTAGGTTGAATATGTTCTACCTGAAGGGGGATATCTTTCGCATCACAATAACTACATTTTCTCTCCCATTTCTCTAGTAAATATTCTCTAATTTCGTAACCTTGTAATTCTCCTTGCTGATATTCTATTCCTGATATTTCAGGGTTCTCTAGTTGCTGTAAATCAAACCTGACTAGCTCTTGAGTAATAGCTGTAATTGGGGCATACTTTATTAATCTTTTTACCCAAGTATTAGTAGTCAATACACGATGTTTTAAACTTGGAGCTAACCAACCTTTGCGACGTTTTCTATTAAGAAACCGTGGCTTTCTATAACGAGTATGACGGTTTCTTCTACTACATCTAACTCTTGAGCGTGTTTCTAGCTCATCTTTAATTACAGTACCACGATGTTGTAATTCCATTCCCCAAATAACTTCTTCTTTGTTATTTACTAGAGAGATACCTGTAAACTTAGAACCAGGATCAATTTTTAAATTAATGGGGTAAGTAACAATGTTTTCCACAACCCGATTCATGATTAAAACAAAAGGATATCGCCTAAAAACGGCTGCTTTTCCACTATCTAATAACTTACTAGCATGAGATGGGTGGATAGGATTTAATGGAGTTTTATGAGCATCAATTAAAAAGACAAAATTGGACATAATTTGTTTTCGGTCGGTTTGACCAATCCTTATTTCTAAGTAAAGTTTGCTTCAACCAGGTTATAAAAGCTTGTTAGGGTAAAGACACTTTCCTTTCGGAATGTTTAATCAGTACCGACAGAGCATGAGACTAGCGAATCCCAAGGTGTCATGACTTAAATAACGTTTACCCTTAATAGGGTGGTTTGGTTCACATCTAATCCGTATTACTACGATTTAGAATGATCCC
>JAKOGY010000048.1 GCA_028658405.1 Dolichospermum sp. ST_sed8
CGTGTCGCTTCCCTCTCAGGTCTAAAGACACGCTCGTTTCCCGCATACCGCGAGGTCTTATGACTAAAAATCTATCTCTTGAAGCGAGAACGTTGTTGACGGCGTTGCTTGTGTCTAGCTATGGCTTTCCGTTTTTCTTTTTCTAAAGGTGTCTCAAAGTGACGCTTTTTCCGCATATCTTGGAAAATTCCCGCTTTAGAAACTTCCCGTTTAAATCTTCGTAACGCTGACTCAATACCTTCATTTTCGCCCAATACCACTTGTGTCATTCCTATTCCTCCCTATTTTGAATTAATATTTGATTGAGAACCTAGAGTGAAAATAAAATATTCCAGCAGCGATTAGTCTGAGACTATATCTGCTAGATACTCTACATTTTAATTTTTTTAAACAGACTTAATAGCGACGATTACCGCTACCGCTGCGATCGCAATCTCCCAAACCAGAGAGTGTAGAGAGTTAGATTCGGAGAGACGTATTTAAAAAATCTTAAAACGACTTATTCAACCGAAAATAATCTTTGATATCCCCAACTATAGCACTACACGAGGACATTGACCCATAATGGGCAAAAATTTCCCAAAAGGATTTCCAGCATTGCTAGGTAAGTTGCTCTAAATCAATGCTGTTTTAGTGGGAGACAAACCGTGCGAGAATCCTTTGTGCTTCTTGACACAGTAACTCATGATTTTGATCATTGCTCGCCAGTAATTCCCCCCATTGATGAATGTCGCCAGTGTTATATGTTAAAGGCGTGCAGTCAAAATGGGTAAACTTGCCACCTGCTTCCGTCAGAATTAGTTCGGGAGCGGCCATATCCCAGTCTTTAGGTGCGGATTTACCAGAAAGGGAAATGTAAACATCTGCTTGCTGTTCAACTATTGCGGCAATTTTGCAACCGACGCTACCAATTGCTTTTTGATTTTGACAGGGCAAGTGCTGCAATAAATATTCTAACCGATCATTGCGGTGTGAGCGACTAACAACCAAAATTAGATCTTGGATATTTTTGTTTGAATCAACTCGCACAGGTACAGAACCAGTTGCAGTTTCGATAAAAGTCCCACTGCCTCTGGTGGCATAATACAATTTTTGTGCCTCTGGAACTGCCACTACGGCTAACATTGTCTGTGTTCCTTGCACTAAGGCAATATGAATTGCATATTCCCCAGTTTTGCTGATAAAGTCTCTTGTCCCATCTAAGGGATCAATAATCCATACCCATTCAGCGGGATTTTTTCCCTGTTCTGATTTATGGGTTTCTTCGCTGATATATCCAAAGTCTTCATTACCTAAAGCTGCTTGTAGCTGTGACAAGATATATTCACTAACAGCTAAATCTGCAAGAGTGACGGGTTCGTTGTCTTTATACTTGATATCTAAATTTGGTGCAGCGGCAGTACCGTGATAATAAGAACTGAGTAAACTGGCTGCACCCCAACCTACTTCCCGCGCAATTGTTAATATTTCTGATAAGTCTTTCATTAATTTATGTGATGAGAAATTTGAGTGGACATAACAAAATTAAACAGTAAAAATTCATATTTTAGCTTTTTCTATGACTGCGGCGAGTTCTTCTACTCTTTTATAAAAGTCTATATCTGAACCGTTTTAAATATATCTGGTTAAGGATGAACATCAATTGACATAATTGGGCATTAAATATTTGAATTGCTGCCAATGACGTGTACCAAAATGTTGACAAGCTTCCGCAGCAGTATTCCCCGCTAATGCTAATGCTTCTCTAAAATTTGTCTCAAGGATATAGTGACAGAAAGCACCGTGAAAAATATCTCCTGCTCCTAGTGTATCAACTGGCTGTATTTTTGGCACATTTACTACACCAGACTGACCGCAAGTTAAGTATTGTATGGGGTTTTCCCCTTGAGTAATGGCAATGTGAGGAATGTGAAAATTTTGCAAATAGGCAAAAACATCTTGATGATTTTGGCAGTTGGGGGGATAAAAATTAGCAGAACAAATAGCATAATTTACAAAAGGTAAGATCTCCTCAAATCCTGGTTTCCAACTTCCACCATCAATGACAACGGGAATATTCTGGATTTTAGCAGTTTGGGCAATAATTTTACTCACTGCCATTTGATGTCCATCAATTAAGACAATATCAATATTTTCTAAAATATTTGCGGGGATAGAAGTAATATTTGCCTGAGTTTTGATCGCATTAATGGAAATTACTGCTCTTTCACCTGTAGCTTGAGTAACAATAATTGAAGAAACAGGAGGTGGTGTATCTCGATGAGAATCTAAGTCAATAATAGCAACTTTGTAATTCTCTAAATCGCTACAAATTAGCTGTGTCATGGGGTGAGAACCCAATACACCCAAAACTGTAGCTTGGTTGCCTAAATGGCTGAAGGTGACAGCGGCGTTTGTAGCTGGTCCTCCTGCTGCTACAGTATAGTCAGTGGCAACTAGTTTTTGATTATTTTGCGGGGGAGAGTCAGCTAGATAAATTAGATCTAAGGTAATTAAACCGACAAATAAGGCAGAATTGATCATTGGTCTGTAGTGAACTTGAGTAAAATTATTCAGTAAATTATCGAAAATTTTATGAATCTAAATAGATATGATCATGATTTTTATGCTTGGACACAGGAACAAGCGCAACTGTTGAGAACGGGAAAATTTAACCAAATTGATTTTGATCATATTGCTGAAGAAATTGAAGACATGGGACGCTCTGAAAAACGGGAATTAGAAAGCAGATTAGAGGTATTACTTATGCACTTACTTAAATGGCAATTTCAGCCTAACTTACGTTCCCGCAGTTGGCAATTAACTATCAAGGAGCAACGGCTACGTTTAGAAAAACTTCTTGCAGAAAATCCCAGTCTTAAATCGTTTTTAGCTGATTCTTTAGAAAAAATTTATCAACTTGCAACTATTAGTGCTGAACGAGAAACCGGATTATCTTATTTTCCTCAAATATGTCCTTATAGTTTAACAGAAATTTTTACTCCTGAGTTTTTGCCGACTGAAGAGGCTGGAAATTTCAATAAATAATGTTAAGTAAATTCATGTTTTCTCTGTTCGTTAAATTCTTTAATCCGTGTTCAAATTAATATGCAAACTGAACCAAAACCAGGCACACTTTATATTGTCGCTACACCCATTGGCAACCTAGAAGATATGACTTTTAGGGCAGTGCGAATTTTGCAAGCAGTGGATATGATTGCAGCCGAAGATACACGTCATACAGGCAGATTACTTCAACATTTTCAAGTTAGGACTCCCCAAATTAGTTACCATGAACATAATAGTCATAGTCGCGTTCCTGAGTTATTAGAGCATTTACAATATGGTAAAGCGATCGCATTGGTAAGTGATGCGGGAATGCCAGGAATTTCTGACCCAGGATATGAGTTAATTAAGGCTTGTATTGATGACGGTATAACTGTTGTGCCTATTCCCGGTGCAAGTGCTGTAATTACGGCTTTGAGTGCGGCTGGATTACCCACAGATAGGTTTATTTTCGATGGTTTTTTACCAGTGAAAAGCCAACAACGCAAGCAATATTTAGAATCTTTACAAGGGGAGTCCCGAACTTTAGTTTTTTATGAATCACCCCATCGTTTACGGGATACTTTAGCAGATTTGGGGGAAGTTTTAGGAAGCGATCGCCAATTAGTTATAGCCCGAGAACTAACTAAATTGTATGAGGAATTTTGGAGAGGAACAGTGGGGGATGCGATCGCTGATTATACCCAAAGAGAACCACAGGGAGAATATACGCTTTTAGTAGCAGGAAATCCACCCAGCCAAATCCAACTCACAGAAACGGAACTAAAAACTGAGTTATTACAAATAATGCACCAGGGGATTTCCCGTTCCCAAGCTAGTCGTCAGTTAGCAAAAGATACTTCTTTATCTCGTCGCTATCTGTATCAACTAGCTTTGGCAATTGAAATTAATCCTGAATCTGGAATGATTACACAATCTGAGTAAAGTTCAGTTTTACGATGATGTCGTTATCATCGAAATCACCGCCATTTGGTAGATCTTCAAAACCCAAAGTATTATTTCCCAATAAACGAATGTGATCAACACCATCACTATTTACACCCAAATATGGGAAATAAACTTGAGGATCATTATTAACATTTGTACGGTATTTTACAATGCGGAATCCAAGTTTAATGATATATACTTTATAAAAATCGTCCTTAAAATTACCATGCAAGTCTGGACACGTAACACCCAACTACAAAACGGACAGTATATTATTCAAAAAGTCATCGGTGGTGGTTTCTCTTAGGTTTAGGAGGTTTGGGCGGTGGACAGGGTTGGGTGGAAGTCTTCTGTCGCCTCCATGCTTGTACATTGTCAGAGAATTAAGGAAAATTTTCCCATGCTTGAGCAACCAACTGACTTAACCAGCGTCTTTGTTGTCTATCTAACATTGGGTCATCCGCTAACACCTGGGTAGTTAATTGATCTAGAGACTGACCCTGAGCGCGCACAACTTTAACTACACCAGCAATTACCGCAGCCACTAATTCTTCATCAACTGGCTGTTTTCTTAGTGCAGATATTTCTTGGGGACTGTCTGGGATAGGATAATTCATGGCATGGGTTTATGAAATTTACAACATGAACAATAAACTTGATAAATCATTAAAATTCTTTATGGAATCTTTATGAAGCTAATTAGCGCAGAGTTTAACCCAATTTCTGCTTTTTTTTAATCTGTCTGAGTGAGTAGATTCATTATGAGATATCAGAACAATATGCAAGAACTTCTTTATTTAGAAATTCCTACATCCGATACAGTGTCCGTCCGCAAATGGCTACAAACAGATTTTGTTGTTGAAAATGGGCAAAAATTAATCACCCCAGATGGTTTTCGGTTGAGAAGCGCGGTTAAAAATACGAGTTCTGGTGGCGGAGAACTTTCTGTATTTGTGTGGTCGGTGCAGCGGACAACTTACCTAAAAGTATTCCGTTGGGGAGATCAATCTTTTCCGCAGGAGGGACGCATTCTCCAATATCTGAAGCAGGAAATTAGAAGTCGCTTTCCCAATTGCTACCCAGAACTACCTGTGATTGATGCCCAAAAATCAATTTTCGCAGAGCTAGAACCATATTACCCTCTAACTGTCAAGTATTTTCAGAAAATGCCTAATGGGGAATATGACCTGAAGCGGGCTTACTGGTGGGAGCAAAGGTGGCGAGAAGGGGTGAGAAATCCGCAAAAGCCGCGTCAAGTGGTATTTTATCAAGGGAATAGTCAGGAAACATCTCCTTTCCTCTCCCCTACTGCTAGTCCTCAGTATGACCTCATCTATATTGGTGGTGCTTTGGGGTCAATTCATGCCGCAGTCATGGCTAAATTGGGCTATAAGGTGCTGTTGGTGGAAAGATTGCCTTTTGGTAAAATGAACCGAGAATGGAATATTTCTCGTGATGAAATCCAAAGTTTAATCAATTTGGGTTTGTTAACAAATGCTGAATTAGCAGAAATTATTGCCAGGGAGTATCAAGACGGTTTCAATAAGTTTTTTGATGGTAATAATCCGTCTAAGTTAAAATCGTCGGTTCTTCATACTCCCACTGTCCTGAATATAGCTTTAGATTCGGAAAAGTTATTGGCATTATGTGGGCAAAAACTTAAAGCTGCTGGTGGTGATATTTGGGATGAAACGGAATTTTCTCAAGTGAATATTAGTGATACACAAGTGAGGATTAATATTAAACATTTACCTACGGGTAATGAACAGGAAGTTAGTGGACGCTTATTAATAGATGCAATGGGAACGGCTTCACCAATTGCCTGGCAATTAAATGGTGGTAGGGCTTTTGATAGTGTTTGTCCAACGGTGGGAGCAGTGATTGAAAAGGGATTTGAGCCTGGGGTTTGGGATTCTGAATATGGGGATGTTCTCTACAGTCATGGGGATATTTCGAGGGGTAGACAGTTGATTTGGGAGTTGTTTCCTGGTGCTGGGGAAGAATTAACTATTTATCTATTTCACTATCATGAGGTAAATGAGAAAAATCCTGGTTCTTTATTGGAGATGTATGAGGACTTTTTCACGATTTTACCGGAGTATCGGCGTTGTGATCTAGATAAATTAGTGTGGAAAAAACCCACTTTTGGCTATATACCAGGACATTTTAGCGCGGATAGTAGCGATCGCACAATTGCAGTTGATAGACTAATTTCCATTGGTGATGCTGCTTCTCTACAATCTCCGCTAGTTTTTACCGGTTTTGGGTCTTTAGTCCGCAATTTAGACAGATTAACCACTTTGTTAAATACTGCTCTGAAACATGATTTATTGAGTCAGCAACACTTAAATAAAATTCGTGCTTACCAAAGTAATGTGGCTGTAATGTGGTTATTTTCTAAAGGAATGATGGTTCCTACTGGTAAATTTATCGCCCCTCAATTGGTAAATTCAATGCTAAATACTTTCTTTGGGTTATTAACAGATGAAACCCCGGAAGTTACCGATAATTTCATTAAAGACCGTTGTGATTGGTTCACTTTTAACCGTCTAGCTTTGAAAGCAGCTATTAAAAATCCGGCTTTATTATTGTGGATTTGGCAATTAGCTGGTTGGCAAGATTTATTACGTTGGGTTGGTAATTATGTTAGCTTTGCTCGTCATGCTTTAGTTAGTGTGATTTTGGGGGCATGGTTTCCGCAGTTATTGAAATGGAATCAATCTTGGTTAGAAAATCGCTTTCCCGGATTATGGTTGCAATTGTTAGTAATTAACTATGCAATTACTACAGGTAGACCACGATTACCGCCAGCATTGCGTTAGTTTCATCTATTATCTAGTAATTAGGGATTTGGGAGGAATAAAACTTCTAAAATCCTTAATTTTACAAGTTTTGTAATGCTGCTCATTAGCAAAATCATCGAAGGAACGAAAACGACCAAGTTCAATAGCTTGTAAACTGAATCATCGCACTTACTCTCACTTATTGTTAAAATAATAATATCACCTGAAGATATAAAAACTATGTCTAACTATTCCTCCGTTATAAGTGTATCTCCGGAAATCATGAGTGGTACTCCTGTGTTTACTGGAACAAGAGTTCCTATCCAAACACTTTTAGATTATTTGACAGCAGGAGATTCAATAGATGATTTTTTAGATGGTTTTCCCACTGTTACCAGAGAGCAAGTAATTACATTCCTAGAGGAAGCAGGAAAATAAATGATTAGTAAGGTAGCTTAGAATGAAACTGATTCTAGATAAATGTATTGATCGCAAGTTAGCTAAAGAATTTATAGGTTATGAAATTACAACAGTTCCCAAAATGGGATGGGCGGGAACTAAAAATGGTCAATTACTTGCTTTAATAGAAAAAGAATTTGATGTTTTTATTACGGTTGATCGTAATTTATCTTTTCAGCAAAATTTGTCTCAGTTCAATATTGCTGTAGTTGTTTTACAAGCACGTTCTACTAGATTAATGGATCTAAAACTTTTAGTTGCAAAAATTTTAGATATTTTATCTACAGTAGTCAAAGGTCAAGCTGTAGTTGTTAGTTTTGAATGATAAGGATATCGCTCCTAACTCTACACCAGAAATGCGTTAGCGAAGCGCACCGTAGGTATCGCACTCACTCCATATCAGATGCTTCACCAATAGTATTTCATGAATCTGCTGGCAGGTTATAGTTGTAAAAAATATAGACAAATATCTTTTACTTTGAAAGTTTTATCTTTACTGGGGAAACTACAATCCCCTTTATCCCATCTGCAAAAGCATTAGGGATTGCTTTTCTGAGAATATTCAGTGATCCGTTTACATCTGCATTAACTAAAATACCAAGAGCCGATTTATATAGACCACGTTTAATTCTGTTACCACTAAAAGAATATTTTTCCCCTTTTTTATATTTTGGGAGTACATCTTGATCTAAAAAACTAGATTTAGATGTATAACTTTCTTCGGTGATAATTACAGATATCCCCTCTAATTCTGCTTTATAAGTCAACTGTTCAATAAATCTGGTATGTGGTATTTGAGTAAAATTTTGGTTATTTTTAGAACCTATATTAAGTTCTTGTTTCCAACCTTCATTTTTGCCAATTACCAAAGTACCTATATCTAATTCAACCAACTTATTGATTAAATATCTGCTGGCTTTATGCAAGTAGTCATCAACCTTAAAATTGCGTTTTACACAGAGAGTCTGTAATTTTTTTGAAGTCCTGGTTTTAAGAATCACCTGTAATTCAGATTTTTTTTTGTTAAAAAAATGATTAATGGATTTTAACGGTCTGCCATTGATCAAGAAAGGTATTAAACCTGCTTGATTGAAAGTTACAGAAGCCAAATTATTTAATCCTAAATCAATACTGGCAATTCTCTTATTATCTACCTGTTTTGGTTTTTCTTCTTGATGATAAATCACCTCAATAACATAATGATTAAGTTTGGGAATAACCCTAACTTGTGCTATTTCTTTAGCCTTAGTAGGGACAACTATCTCAGTCTGGCTAAGTTTAATAAGTCCCTTTGATAGCAATGGTTTAGACAAAGCTTGTATGGTATAAACTAACAGGTTTCTCCCCTTTTCCTTATGTTTGTATTTAGGTAATCTTGGTTTACCCAAAAACTTAGATGAGTTTTCTTGATAAGCCTTTTGTGCTTGAAAAAATGCTTTCCAGTTCTTATCTAAAATCATTAATATTTGCTGACTTACTTTAGCTGGTAGATTCTTGTAATCAAACTCACTTTGTAATAGTTTTTGGGTTTGATGATAACTGAGAATTTTACCCGTCTTAAAGAAGGATTGCCTAATTAAGTAGTTGGCAATATTATAGAGATTTTTAGAAAGAAAGCAAAGTCTATCAATTTCTTGGTAATGTTTATGAGTTTTTTTGATGATGTGTCTTTGAGTTAGTTGCATTCATCCTCTTGAAGACATTTTACAATACAGTCTGTTTTCCGAGTCCGTCTTCTAATTGAGTAAAGTCTTGCACAAAAAGAAGTAATAATCGAAACAAAATCGTGCATTAAATCATCGGTCTTTTCTGTTGCCAAATTAACAACTTCAATATCTCTACCAAGTTGATTCAGCAAAACTTTAAGGTAGTTAAAACCTACTCTTGATAGTCGGTCTTTGTGTTCACATATAATCAGTGAGTAATCATCTTGGTTTAATAGCTGAATTAACTTACGTCTGTTATCATTAACACCACTCCCAACTTCTTTGACTATTCTCACAATTGTATATCCTTTGGCGCAACAATAAGATTCTAGTCTTTGAGCCTGAGTGTCCAGGTTAGACTTATTTTCACTACTACTGACTCTGGCATATATAACTACACCTTTGTTGATTGGTTTATCTAACTTGACTATGACTGTACCTGTTGTTAATTGTGTAGCGTTAAGATCACCACGTTTCCACATTCTCCAGGCTGTTTTATAACTAACTCCTATTGATTTAGCATAATCTGATAGTTTCATGTTTGTTTTTCTCGACCCTCACCATTATCTTAAGACATTTGTCTATATTTGGCAATGCCTGTCTATAAAATCAGAGAAGTTTACCAATACTGCCATCAGTTTTTGTTGCCAAATCAGGGGAACAATTAGACTAGAATGAATATTAGCATCGGCAAAAGCATCAGAAAGACTATCATCGCTTTGAATACGCTCATCATCGCTAACGTTGTTAATTACCAGCAATTCGCGGGTTTCCCAGACTGTCTGCCCCAAAATAGGTAAAGAAATCGGAATTGGTTCTGAAGTCCCTTCCGGCTCATTTTCCCCAGAACTAATTAACTTTTGATAAACAAATCCTTCATCTGGCAACTGTTCATCTTGAAAAGGACGTAATAAACAAATATCCACTTCCAAAATATTGCCTACGGTATCAACAATAGTTTGTAAAACTTGCCGATAATTTAGGGCGCTGCGAATTGTATTTGTGATTGTATTCAGCAGCGATTCTTGACGGAGTGTGCGGGTTAGTTCCCTGGTTCTAGCTTTGAGGACATTGTGAGTATCCATAGCTTGACGAACTACTGCTTTTAGTTCTTCAGATTCCCAAGGTTTAGTTACATATTTAAATACTTTACCAGCGTTAATGGCATCTACCAAATCTTCAACATCGGTATAGCCAGTTAAAATAATCCGAATAATATCTGGATATTGGGTGGCTGTGAGGCTTAAAAATTCTGTACCACTCATCATTGGCATCCGTTGGTCGGAAATGATGACTGAGATATCACCCTCTTGCGCTAATATATCCAGGGCTGCTGGTCCTGAATCTGCCCTTAGCACCTTATAGTCACGATAAAAGGTGCGATAAAGCAAGTCAAGATTGTCGGGTTCATCATCGACAACCAAAACTTTCGGCTTACTGTTTGCTTGTGATATCATGAACCACTTTGCTGCTGCAATGTCTCAGGGCTAAAGCCGCTGAGATTCTTTGATCAAAGACATGACTTGCTCGTCCAGGATTTCTCCAGCACAAGTAGAGGTCTTATCTCCCAAAGCGTTGCTCATGTCTAGCATGAAAGTTCCGGTATGCCCTACCGTACTCAATCCTCGACTCAGGATATTTCTAGCTGCATTTTCATCTCTATCCATCACACAACCGCATTTACAAATATGCGTTCTGGTGGATAGAGATTTTTTGACAATTTCACCACAGCCAGAGCATTCTTGGCTTGTATATTGCGGATTGACCGCTACTGTGACTCTCTTGAATACTTTCCCGAAATATTCAAGCCAGACACGAAACTGATACCAAGATGCGTCGTTGATAGACTTGGCTAGACAATGATTTTTCACCATATTTTTAATTCTCAAATCTTCGTAAGATATCAAGTCGTTTGACTGAACTACGCACCGTGCTAATTTCACAGCATGGTCTTTACGTTTCCTACTTATTTTGAGGTGGCGTTTACCTAAAATCTGTCTAGCTTTGCCTCTATTTTTTGAACCTTTGACTTTTCTGGAAACACGACGTTGTGAACGTTTAAGAATCTTTTCTCCAATACGCAGAAATTTAGGATTCTCAATCATCACACCATTGGAGTCAGTGTAGTATTCTTTCAAGCCTACATCTAATCCAACTGTATTTCCTGATGGAGTTATATCTTCTTGGCGATTAACATCAATGCAAAACTGACAATAATAGCCATCAGCCCGTTTAACTAACCTAACTCGTTTAATTTGATTTATTTGATAAAAATGCAAATCACGAGTCCCTTTGATCTTTAATCTACCAATACCTTTTTTATCAGTGAATGTGATAGATTTACGATCTTCTGAAAGCTTCCATCCTGATGTTTTGTATTCGACAGAACGGCAGTCTTTTTGAAACTGAGGATATCCCTTTAATCCAGGAATATTCTTTTTACAGTTATCGTAAAACCGAGAAATAGAAGACCATGCTCGTTCGGCGCTGGCTTGTCGTGCCATTGAGTTAAGTTCATTAGCGAATGGAAAATTAGCCGCCAAAACAGCGCAATATTTCTGCAAGTCGTTTTTGCCCTCAGTCTCTAGCTACTTTCTCGGAATTTAGAATTTAGAATTTAGAATTTAGAATGAATACAGCTATAAATCAAATTAATCCCTAACTAGCTTTGAAATCCTGGTTTTTTAACCCTACCCAACCCCTATCCAACCCAGAAACTGGTACTTTACCTGTTGGAAAACTCCAAATTCGCGTAGCTACACCTGATGATTTTATAGATATTGCCCAAATTGTCGCTGAAAGCTTTCACTCCCAGGAAGGTTTATGGGGTTGGGCTTTCCCTTTGCTTCGTGTGGGTATTTACGAAGATATCAGGCATCGTCTCAAGTTTCCCACACCCCATCATATTTGTTTGGTTGCTGTTGATGCTACCACTGAAGATCAGAAAATTATAGGAACTATTGAAATGGGTGTCAGGGTTAGTGATTCTTGGGCTATGGTCAATCTGGGTTGCCCTTATCTATCTAATTTAGCTATTCACCCAAGTTACCGCAGATTGGGTGTAGGTTCTAGTTTATTGATTCGCTGTGAGCAAATCTCCCAGGAGTGGGGATTTCAAGATTTGTATCTCCATGTTTTGGAAAATAATCATCATGCCCGTCAGCTTTATTTTAAGTTGGCATATCGAGTATATAAGGTTGAATCTCCTTGGGAAGCATTTTTCCTTAATCGCTCACGTCAGATATTACTACATAAACATATATAGGACTAATATTTGATTTTTGAAATATACTATTGGTGGGCAATGCCCACCGGATAAGGATTTTGGTGGGCAATGCCCACCCTACACTACTTAAAATTTTTCAAATATTAGGACTAATATTTGATTTTTGAAATATACTATTGGTGGGAAATGCCCACCGGATAAGGATTTTGGTGGGCAATGCCCACCCTACACTACTTA
Source organism: Dolichospermum sp. ST_sed8 (assembly GCA_028658405.1). Classification (GTDB taxonomy): domain Bacteria; phylum Cyanobacteriota; class Cyanobacteriia; order Cyanobacteriales; family Nostocaceae; genus Dolichospermum. Next base: position 12,384 of record JAKOGY010000048.1, read on the forward strand.
AAATTGTGTTATTTGCTTCATATTTTCTAGTTTATCTTCATAAAAACTTTATATAAAGATTACTCTGGGTTGAGTTAAATCCAGGCTTAATCCCATAGAATGATAGGTGTTTATTCTTAAAATAAATTACGAGAAGTATATATTACTAAAAGTGTGAAAATTCTCACACAATATGGATAGCGAAAAGTATGGACGCTATCAAATTACTATGGGGTCAAATTGTTACGTTTACAACAGTATTATTAATCAAATTACCATGCCATATGGAACTGAGCAATACAATGGAGCGAAGATCCTCACACTGATTCATGGTGGCAAGATTTTCATGGTTAATAGTCGGAGAAGGAATGGGTTAATACTCTTTAAAGAATACTATGCGGAGTTTGCTGGACCTGGAGCAGCAATTGGTGGAGATTATGATAGTGATTGCCAAGGGGTTTTACCCATAGGCAATCTATCTTTGTTGACTCCTGAATCTCATGAAGATCGTCAAAAAGCCTACTTGATTAGAAGACAATGGATTCGCTTAATTAAGCAAATTACAGAGAGTCCAGTTGCTACACAACGAGTACAAAAGATTCTTGATCAGTTTGAAGTGTTTTTTCCTGCTGAAATAGTCGCTTATATCCCAGATAAAGCTTTTGCTATGTTAGTAGGGTCACTAACACACACCGTAACAATAATTCGTCATGGAAGCGTTGATACGGATGCTGATGAGTGGTAATTACTCTCATTCTGTAAAGCTGATTGTATTCGTTCTAAAGTGCGCGTGTTTTCTGCTGCTGTACCGATAGTGATTCGTAAGCCATTGGGCAGAAGTCTAATCAGAGTCCCCTGATTTCTAAGTTTTTGGTTGAGACTTGTTAAAAATGTAACTGGTGAGTTAGAGTCATCGGTTTTAATCCGCAAGTAAATAAAGTTAGTGGCACTGGGTGTAATTTCTAAGATTGAGTGTGCTGATAAAGCTGTGATCATTTTGGTTCTTTCACTCAGGGTTTGGGCTATTGACTGTAGTAAAAGGTGACGATTTTCTAAAGCCATGAGGGCAGCGGCAATGGAAAAGCTGGGAAGATTATAAGGAAGACGGACTTTTTCTAAAATAGCGATCGCTTGTGGATGTGCGATACAATAACCTACACGCATGGCAGCCAGACGAAAGGCTTTGGAAAAAGTCCGTAATATTATCCAGTTAGGATGTTGTAATAATTGTCCTGCTAAGGTAGTTTGACTAAATTCAAAGTAAGCTTCATCAATAACTACTAAAATCTCTTCTGGTAAACTTTTTAACCATGTTAATTCTGCTGCTGTTAAACAATTAGCGGTGGGGGAATTGGGATGAACTACAAAAACGACGCGAATAGGAGGATTTTGTGTTTGTGTAATGGCAGATTTGGCAGCTTCTAAATCGGTTTCAAAGTTGTTTTGATTTCTGCCTACTGTGACTACTGGAATCCCTAAAGTCTGTGCTAAAATTCCATACATGGAAAAGGTAGGATTGGCAACTAAAATAGAGCCTTCTCCTCCTAGACAGGTGGCAATTAATAGAGAACGAATTAGTTCATCTGAACCGTTACCGACGGAAATATTAGCAGCGGTGAAGGGGGAATTTGCCAGATTTGCTGATTCATTGACATATTGGGCGATCGCATTTTTAAGAGCTTCATGTCCACCATCAGGGTAACGATTAGTTTCAATAACTTGTTGATATGTCCAAGCTAATTTTTCTTTGATTTCTGGTGGTAAATCTAAGGGACTTTCATTAGTATCTAATCGGTCAAATTGCATAGCTACAGGTTCGGCACTATCACTACCGGGATGAGCTTTATAAGCGTTAAGTTGAGATAAATCGGAACGAATAAATTTAAGCATTTTTTGTTGGTTAAAGTAATTGACAGAATGAGGAAATTGCTTGCCAAATTTCGGGGGTGACATTGCCTAAGCTATGATCACTATTGAGTTCTATTAATTCTACCCAAGGACGGGAATTAGCGAAATGGCGACTAGCTTGGATAGGGATGACTTCATCATGTTTACCATGTAAAATCAAGGTACGAAGGGGACGTTGTAATAAATTTTCTGAATATTGGTGAGCATCGGTAACAAAATTATAATGTAAGGGTAGTAATTGTTGATAGCCATAGTCAGTAACTCAGCCCTAAAGGGACTGAGCTTGTAAGAAATTGCAAGCTGTACTGACCAGTCTAAGTCTTCACTGACTACGTTTTTTGAGTCACGACACCCACCGAATGCGTTCGCGCCAGCGTGCCGTTAGGCATAGCTAGTTCCCTGCTCTGTCATTTGCAATTAAACAGTTTTAAAGTCACTGAAACAGTGTTGCAAGTCTAAAGAGCTTCTTAAAACATTGACGAAGCTAACATCACCCCGAAAGGGAGGCACATCGCGTGCAACACATTATGCGTACAGAGTTGGGAAATTTGAATCGGTAATTGTCCCGTTGAAAGTACACTACAAAAGTACCCCAAATTTCTTAACTCCAAGGCGGTAATGAAATAAAGATTCAAAGCCTTTATTACCGCTCGTGTCGTTTCCCTCTCAGGAAGCCAAGCCGCTGAGTTTCCCACTTACCGGGTATTCTTATGATAAATCATCATATATTTTGTTCGATAATTCTAAATCAGCAGGTTTTTGAGAAATATCTATAGGTTCATTTTGCAGTGCTAACCAGCTAATAACTTTATTTTCTAATTCTGATAAACGCTCTAAATGATTTTCTAAAAGTGCTTCTATATCTCCTAAAAATAGCTCATCGTCATCTGATAAAAATAGAGAAACTTGATTATTAAATAATTCTCTAATAGCTAATGTGATGATATTTAACCAAGTAGGATGATTTTGATAAAGTGTGATTAATTCGTCCCATCTTTCTTCATCTTTTAAGCCTTTTTGTTTCAAGATTTCTTTAGCATCTTCTCCTAATCCTTGAAGATGTAATGTGCGTGTATGTTGATTTTCAACTTCTAAGGTTTTACCGCGAGGTTTTATGAAAGGGTTAAAGAAACCCCGTTTCGGGCAGAGGCTTTGAAACCCCCATTCGCTGCTAGGGAAGGGGGGTTAGGTTTCCGAGGCTTAGATGTTAGCAATAATACTTTTTAAACATCCTCTAAGGGTTAGGACACTTTTTCCATTTGAAGTTGAGAATAGTTTTCACTTTTTGACTGATGGAATCAACCGTCAGCGTATTAAATTTCTGACCGTCACCACCCGATAGACGGATTCGCGTATTCACCGACATAGGAACATTCATTGTATTGCATGGTGTATATGCGGTGGAAAGCAAATCAGTCTCAACTTTATAATCCTCCGTCTTACCTGCTGGAATCTGGTAAACTTGCGTTTTCTCAACCCCTCCTTCCCCTGGGATGTAGTACTTCGACCTAATTTCTCCGGTAGCGCCACCACTGGTATCTGCAAAACCACGGTGTTGAACTTTGTGCAAAGTAGCAGACCAACCTTTCGGGTATTCTAGCTTGAAGGAAACTGTACAGGCAGATTGCTGTGGATACCTCTTTGATGGTAGTTCGACAATGAATTTATCGAAGAGGAGTTCAATCGTACTCCGATTATTAGATATAAGACTACCAACAGAACGTTCTGGGCAACCATTTCCCCCGAAGGTAAAATCCGTTATTTTTACAGAACCAGGGGCTGCCTCTTGTGCAAAACTCTGATGAGGTAGGGTCAAACTCAAAAGCACAGCAGGAGTTAGCACAAATGTTTGCCAACGTTTAAAGTTTTTATTATTCATAAAACCTCGCGGTAAGTGGGAAACGACTATAAGATTTCAGGAGTGCAGTTCTTCACACTGCATTAATGAAATCTTAGACTGTAATATTCATGCTCTATTTCTCGTTTTTTCAGTATAATTAAATTGCTCTTAAACCTTACTCTATCTATGGTTGAGTTGTTTTATCCCTAAAAATTCATTTGTCTATATCTTTTGATTTGCTTATCCTTTAATAAATAAAGATGAAGAAGATATTTAAGCAGGAGGACTCCACAAAAAAGATAATCCAATCTTGTGGGATGGGCATCTTGACCGTCCTGATATTATTAGCAAAGGATTACCAATTGCCCAGCGTCCCACCATTACCCCCGCTGCGCCCGTCTGCGCCAGCACTTCTAGGGCGGTTGTCGCCGAGTTGATATTACCATTGGCCAGCACTGGACAATTAACCCGCTTCACCGCTTCCGCAATCAAATCATATTTTACCGCACCATGATACATATCTTTGACCGTGCGACCATGCAAACTTAGTAAATCAATATTGTGGCGATTGATGATATCGAGAATTTTGTAAAAGTTATCTGTATTTTCAAAGCCTACGCGCATCTTAACAGTAAAAGGGCGATCGCTCACAGCAGAACGCAACTCTCCCAAAATTTGCTCCACTTTTTCCGGTTCTCGCAGCAACCCACCCCCCACATTTTTGCGATAGATTCTCGGTGCTGGACAACCCATATTTAAATCTATTCCCGCGATATTGTATTTGCAGAGTTCTTTTGCTGTTCTGACTAAATCGGGAATACTTTCGCCAATCATTTGGGCAAAAACCGGGCGACCTGTATCATTTTCAGTGATTGCGGCGAGAATGTGCCGATTGAGCCGTGAGGTATCATTGACGCGGAAATATTCAGTAAAGAAATAATCAGGACTGCCATAGTGGGCAATAATTTTCATAAACCAGAGATTTGTTACATCCTGCATGGGTGCAAGAGCGGTAAGTGGTAAGTTTGGATGCAGCGATTGGGGAAGCGATACCTGGGACATAGAGATTCTGGTGATAAAATATTTGTAAGGATAAACTGATTGAACTATGGCAACAATAAAAAGAAAGTTAGAATTTTAAACAATCAATATTTATGGTGTTTTCATCTGGAATGCCCCTTTCTGATACATGATAATATAAAATTAACAAAATAACTCTTAATGGAGATTTGATTTGTCGGCATATAGGATGAAACTACAGGCTATTGAGATTAAAGCCAGATTACAGGTTCTAAAAAAGAAAGCTTTATTAGTAGAACCTAAATTAGTTGGTAGGATTAATGAAATTGGAATTACACTGTCTAAGTTTAAATATAAAAATGAACTTCTTGATGAAAAACGGTTTTTAATAAGCTTTCTCAATGAATTTTATTATGATATTCAAACTTATATATATGACATCAAACCGATTTTAAATTTACCTCAAGGAGAAATAGAAAAATTTTGCCAACAAAAGAATCTATCTGTAACTGAGTATTACTGGTATAGCGTTATATTGCCTAATTGGTTGAGTCAAGAAGATCCAAAATTTTCTTACTGGATTGAAAAACTTATACAAGAAGAGTATACTGGCAGTGACGAAGATTTAATTATTTCTATAACTAAAACAATTAATGCTAGGACTGACGGAAGTGCTTCAAATCGTTATATTCTAGATTTATCTATGGCTACAGATTTACTTGTTAGTCATGTTCCTAGTACAATTGAGCCTGTGTTTGTTCAACTTACAGGTACTGCTATCCTTCGAGATGGACAACGTAACCCTGATTTTTTGAAGAAGCAGCAGAAATGGAATCATACTCTATCATGTTGGGGTATTAAACGGGCTTTACTGGTTGCTCATGATGCTCAAGTGAACACTCCACACAATCTACTGAAGTTAGCAGATGTTATGCTAAAAGAGAGTAGCGATCGCCCTATCACTTTTATTGACGTTATACCCTTCCCTGGATAGTATTATGACTAAGAATGTAAGTATTTATAATCAGTCAACTTCCGAGGTAGATGAAAAGTATCTAGAAGCATCCCAACAGTTGCAGCTAGATAAACAAACTTATGGCTCAGATTATATTCATCTTTATGTTGATAACATAGAGGGTGATTGGCTAGAAAATTGGGATTGGGAAGATGATTTAACAGATTATATTGATGCTTTTTATCATCATTGTGAACAGGGAAATTATCAATTTGCTCTTGATACTTTAAAAGCTTGTGATGATTTATTGAATCAACCAGAAAATTATGAAAAGGGTTTAGAGGTTTATGGTTATTTGGTTGAAAGGTTAGAGTTAGAATGTTCAAAACAGACTGATATAAATAATCAAGAGATTTTGAACGAAGTAAAACACCGCATTTTTATATTACAAAATAAGGAACAAGGGGGAAATATGCCAGAAGAAATGATTTTTAATATGGACGAGCAAAAATTTTCTCGTTTAGAGTATATGAAAAAATTATTTGAAAAAATCCACAATGGAGTAATTAGAAGAACTTGGAAATTTGAGCATAAATATAAACCATACGTGGAAGCTTCAGAGACTATTTCAGGAATAGCTAGTGCGGGAGATTTTGTAGCAAAATTCTGGGTTTTCTACTATCAAGGAATAGGAGGACAATACGCTTATTCTTTAAGGATTAAAAATGGTTCAAATCCAGAAGAAGAAATAGTAAGTGGAAATTTAGATAAATTCTTTTTTTCATTGGATGAATTTAATTTAATAGAGGAGTATTTGGAAAAAATTAATCAAGCAAACTTGCAAAATAAGGTATATGATATAGATGCTTTACCTGAATAAAAAACTATGGCAAAGTTGATTAATAAAAAACAACTATCAAGGATTGTTTTGAAGGGCTTTAAATCTATTGTAGAATGTGATATTGAACTGAATCAACTCAATATACTCATTGGCTGTAATGGCGCAGGAAAATCCAATTTTATCAGCTTTTTTCGTATGGTTCAAGAGATACTTGATAGACATTTTCAAGTTTTTGTAAGTCGTCAAGGTGGACCAGATACAATATTGCATTTTGGTCGAAAAACAACTGAACAATTAGAGATTGAACTATATTTTGGCAATAATAGATATTTTGCCACCCTTGAACCAACTCAAGATAATCGTTTGATGTTTTCTGAAGAGTCTTTTGGCTGGGGTGGTGGTGAGTGGAAAATAGGTAGTGGACATTTTGAAACCCAGGCTTTTACAGGAACTGGGACAAAAATTGATGAATATGTATTATCTGCTATGCAGCAATGGCAAGTTTATCATTTTCATGACACCAGCGACAGTGCCTATATAAAACAAGCTGCTCCTATTAATGATAATATTTATCTACGTCCAGATGCTCGCAATTTGGCGGCTTTTTTGTATTTATTGAAAAATAACTATTCCCAATCTTATCAACAAATTGTTAAAACAATCCGACTTGTCGCACCTTTCTTTGGTGATTTTTTATTGCGTCCTTCTCCACACAATAATGATGTGATAGAGCTAGAATGGTTTGAGCAAGGTCAGGATATGCCTTTTAAAGCACATCTTCTTTCTGATGGAACACTGCGTTTTATATGTTTAGTAACGGTATTTTTACAACCTACTGCTTTACAACCAGAAACCATTTTAGTTGATGAACCGGAATTAGGTCTTCACCCTTATGCAATTACTATTTTGGCTTCTTTAATGCGTAATATTTCCAGAGAAAAACAAGTGATTGTTTCTACTCAATCGGTTGAATTATTGAGTGAATTTACAGCAAAAGATGTGATAGTTGTAGATAGAAAAGATGGTAAGTCATTACTGCGTAGATTGGATGAGGATGATTTACAAGAATGGTTAGAAGATTATAGTTTAGGAGAATTGTGGAAGAAGAACATTATTGGAGGTAGACCTTCAAAATGATGCGAGTAAATATTTTTGTAGAAGGACAAACGGAAGAAACTTTTGTCAGAGAATTACTTTACAATCATTTTCTGCAACAAAACATATATGTTAACCCTATACTTCTAGGAGGTGCGGTAACTTATGGAAAAATCAGAAAAGAATTATATCGTAAATGTTCTGAAGATAGCACCGCTTTTGTAACTACGATATTAGATTTGTATGGAATACCAAAAGATTTTCCCGGTAAAAGTTCTATTCCTACTACAGCTAATCTTTTTGAGAAAGCTGAATATCTGGAACAACAAATGGGTCTAAATATTGGACTCCAAAATTTTATTCCTAATTTATTGGTGCATGAATTTGAAGGACTTCTTTATAGTAATCCCCAAGCTTTTGTAGAATGGTTTGATCAAAGCATAGTAGAAAAATTACAGCGTGAACGTGAATCCTTTCCTTCACCTGAACATATTAATGATAGTCCGATAACAGCACCTTCTAAACGTATTCTTCAATGTTGTCCTGGATATGATAAACCGTTACATGGTTCTTTAATTGCTATGGATATCGGTTTGGATATAATACGCAACCAATGTCAACATTTTGATAAATGGTTAACAAGATTGGAAAATATCAAGTAGCTTACAACTGCAACTCCATGTAAAATACATATTCCCTAATTAATATATTTATGCAAATCAATTTCCAAACCTTTACAGTTAACAAAAGATTTCCCTTAACAATTAGTCGCGGGACAACAGCACAAACAACAAATATTTGGTTACAAATTACCGCAGAAGGAATCGAAGGCTGGGGAGAAGCATCACCTTTTGGTGTGGGCAATCACAGGCAATCTACTGAGAAAATCCAAGAAATATCGCAGCAAATCATACCTATTATTCAAAAATTTAGCCCTTGGCAACGGCAGGAAATTGAGGCACTATTAAAACAAATGCAAATTCCCTCCGCAGTTAAAGCGGCTGTGGATATGGCCTTACATGATTGGTTAGGTAAACGCGTGAATTTACCATTGTGGCAACTTTGGGGACTGGATAAAAATGCTATAGTACCAACATCGGTAACAATTGGCATTAATTCCCCAGCAGCAGCAAGGGCCAGAACGCGAGACTGGTTAGATTTTATGGATGTGCAATTATTGAAAGTAAAATTAGGTTCAACAGCAGGAATAGAAGCAGATCAAAAAATGCTCTTAGCAGTACGGGAAGAAGCCGCAGGAAAAGATGTGTTTGTTGATGCTAACGGAGGTTGGAGTTTAACCGATGCCATAAAGATGTGTAATTGGTTAGCTGATTTAGGGATAAAGTATGTAGAACAGCCTTTAGTAAGAGGTGAAGAAACAAATTTAGCCCAGTTAAAAAAACATTCACCGTTACCAATTTTTGTAGATGAAAGTTGCTTTACCAGCACCGATATTCCTCAATTAGCTAATTATGTAGATGGCATTAATATTAAATTAATGAAATCTGGGGGAATTACTGAAGCCATGCGAATGGTTCATACAGCTAAAGCCCATAATTTACAAGTCATGTTTGGCTGTTATTCTGATAGTTCTCTAGCTAATACGGCCGCATTACAACTGGCTCCACTAGCTGATTATTTGGATTTAGATAGTCACTTGAATTTAATTGATGATCCTTTTAGTGGTGCAGTCGTCGAAAATGGGCGAGTTTTGCCGAATAATTTACCTGGTTTGGGAGTGAAACATAGTGCGTCTGTCGCTTAATCAAAAAATAGTAATTCTTCTTCATGAGGGAATTACTGGAGTTCAAGGAAAAACAGGGTTATCAATTTTACGCTATAGCGAGTCTCCGATTGTGGCGGTGATTGATAGAGAATCTGTAGATAAATCTTTAGTAGAGTTAACAGGTATTAAGCGAGATGTGCCAATTGTGGCATCTTTAACGGCGGCATTACAGTATAAACCAGATGTTTTGGTAATTGGCATTGCGCCCAAAGGTGGTGCTGTTCCTGATGATTATTGGGTTGATATCAAAGATGCCCTCAAAGCCGGAATGTCCTTGGTAAATGGATTACATACACCAATGGCAAATATACCAGAATTAACTGCCCTCCTCAAACCAGGACAATTGATTTGGGATGTTCGCAAAGAACCAGCTAATTTAGATGTAGCTTCGGCAATGGCGCAATCTCTACCCTGTCGGCGGGTTTTGACTGTGGGAACAGATATGGCCATTGGTAAAATGTCCACCAGTCTAGAATTACACCGGGCGGCTAAATTACGGGGTATCCGTTCTAAGTTTTTGGCTACCGGTCAAACTGGATTAATGTTGGAAGGGGAAGGAGTGGCTTTAGATGCTGTGCGGGTAGATTTTGCGGCTGGTGCGGTGGAACAGTTGGTAATGCGTTTTGGTCAGCATTATGATATTTTGCAAATTGAAGGGCAAGGTTCTCTTTTACACCCTGGCTCAACGGCGACTTTACCTTTAATTCGGGGTTCTCAGCCTACACATTTAATCTTAGTGCATCAAGCCGGACAAACTCATAACCGTAATAATCCCAGTATTCCTATTCCACCTTTACCGGAAGTAATTCGGTTGTATGAAATTGTTGCTAGTGGGGCGGGTGCTTTTCGTCACGTTCCGGTGGTGGGAATAGCCTTGAATACGAAAAATTTAGGGGAAGAAGAGGCAAAAAATGCGATCGCTCACATCATAGCAGAGACTAAACTACCCTGTACAGATCCGATTCGGTTTGGGGCTGGGTTACTATTAAATGCAGTTATGCAGCATTAAAATTTAATGAATATTACTGATGTAGTTTAACAGGAATTTCAATAATAAACTCTGTTCCTTCTCCAGGTGCAGAGATACAATCTAATTTACCATCATGTTTTTCTACAATAATTTGATAACTAATTGATAACCCTAAACCTGTACCTTCTCCCACGGGTTTAGTAGTGAAAAAAGGATCAAATATGCGTCGTTTAACTTCAGGATTTATCCCCATACCATTATCTTTAATAGAAATTTGTACCCAATCATTATTATGAATCAGTTGAGTATGAATAATAATTTGGCTAGAATTATTCTTGAGTTCAGCGGTCGATAACTTTTTATCCCGTTGTTGTAAAACATCAATAGCATTACTAATAATATTCATAAATACCTGATTTAGTTGGGAAGCATAACATTGAACTAAAGGAATATCACCATAATCTTTGACAACCACATTGCTAGAATAGCCTAACTTATCCTGGAATCGAGTTTGTAAAATCATTAATGTACTATCAATTCCCTCATGGATATCTACAGGTTTAGTTGCTGACTCATCAAGACGGGAAAAATTACGTAAACCTAAAACAATCTTGCGAATACGTTCTGAACCTACCATCATCGAATCCAAGATTTTAGGTAGATCTTCAATCACAAAATCAAAATCATTTTCTTGTTTATATTCTTGAATAATAGCTGAGGTATCAGAATATTCTTCTTGATATAGATTCAGCAAATTTATAATACATTCAATATAATTATTAGCGTGTTCAATATTAGCATAAATAAAATTTACAGGATTATTAATCTCATGGGCAATCCCCGCAACCATTTGTCCCAAGCTAGACATTTTTTCCGTTTGAATTAATTGCGATTGTGTATCTTTCAACTTATGCAGTGTTTCTTCTAAATGCAGATTTTTTTCATTTAACTCCTGAGTTCTTTGGACAACTTTTTCTTCTAAATTACTATAGATTTGGGCATTTTCTAGAGAAATAGCAGCTTGAGAAGAGAGGAGATTTAAAATTCTTAATCTGTCAGTAGTAAAAGCATTCACCGTCAAATTATTTTCTAAATAAATAATACCGATTAATTCCCCTTTATTCAAAATAGGATTGCATAATATAGATTTAGGTTGATGCTGGATCACATAAGAATCATGGGCAAAATCCTGATCACTTATAATATCACTAATTAATAAATATTTTTGAGTATGAGCTACATAATTAATAATGCTTAATGGTAAATCTTGGCGATTGTTTAGCGGTGTCGTAGACAAATTACATTCATACTCATTAATACATTGAGCTACTAAGATTAAATTTCCCTCCTTTTGCAAAATTAATGCAGACTTATTAGCTGCAACATTCTCTAATATCACCTGCATAAAAGTAGATAATAACTTATCTATCTGAATTTCTGAAGAAATCGCTAAAGATGCTTTAGTAATAGTTTCTAAATCTAATAATGCCGAAACACCTGTCAAACTAGGTTTACTAACAAGTGTACTTACTTCACCGGCTGTTAATTTAGTTTTGGTTTGATTAATAATCGGTTCAAGCAAATCAGGATAGGTTGTTTCTAAATTCACAATTTTAGCCTTAGCTCCCCAATTAGCATAACAATAATAAGCATCTATTAAATAAGTTTTAGCAATTTTTTCTTTATCAAAGCTCAGGTAAAATTTAGCTGCTAATTCATTAGCTAGTGCTTCTTCATGAAGATATTTATGTTCCTTAGCTCCAGCAATTGCTTTGTCATAAAGTTCCATTGCTTGCCAACTATTGCCTAATACTCTAGCTGTTTCTGCTGCTATTAAGTCATATTTATGTTGAAAATTCATAGGTGCATGAACAGCCCAATTTTTCATCTTTTCTTGATTGGATAAAACCTTTTCTAGATATTGTTTTTGTTCACTTACAGACTGATAAGAATATTCAGCTAGAAGAGATAAAGAATAATAAAAATTATATTGACTAGTCGTAACTTGTCCCACCACATATTCTAAATAAGTTTCACCTTGAATTGCATTATCAACAGCGATACTGGTAAAACCAGAGAAATAATAAAATATAGTTTTTGCTAAATATAATGAGAATAGTACAGTTGAAGCTTTAGATTCTATGAGAATAGGTAGTAATTGAGATTCATTAAATAAATCACCCTCGAATATTTGTTTAGTTTCATTAATTTCGGCAAGATTAAAAACTAACTGATACCATAAATTATGCAGCAGCACAGTACCTTCTTGCTTCAAACTATACATTAAAAGGATATGAGTTTTTAACTGCTCAAATACATAGGATAAATTTTCACCTTTGAAAATCATATTTATGTTATACATGGCAGAAGAGTAACCAGAATGTTCTAAATCTCCAGTTTCTATGCCGCTTTGTAAGGATTCTTGTAAGCTAACTACTACTGTCTGTAAATGTTTTTTCCAAAATAGAATATTACTAGTCCACATTAAGATAACTCGACATTTAATAGTTCTACCATCAAATTTATCTAATATACTTAAAGCTAATTCACCATAACGATATCCAGTTTCAATATCTGCAAAGAACCCACAAAGGATTACACCATAATTTACATATCCAGAAGCAGAAAATTTTGAATTACCATATTTCACAGATAAATTTATCATCGTAAAAATAATCGCTGGAAATAATTCTGGATCAACAAAATAACTAGCAGCAGTCAAATTAGTTAAAATCCGCATCACCGCGATTTTATCAGCAGCTATCATTTCCGGTAAATTGATTAAATCATCAACATTTAAGTTTGGTGGAGGTGTTTTTTCTAAGTCAACTCCTAGCAAATTGACTAAATTTAACCCTGTATCAATTGCTCTTTGTAGTTGCAATTGAGACAGATAGATTTGAATCTGCGCTTCATATACTTTTACTTGATCTATAAGATTAGTAGCATTTTGCTTAACTACTTCTATATATATTTCTGCTTGCTCAAAATTAATATTTAAATATTCTGCTTCGACAATTTCAGTATAAAGATTTAAAGTTAATTCATACTCATATTCCCAACTATCTGCTGCTAAAAGTTCTAAACCTGCCTTTAAATATCTGATAGCGGCTTCGTAAGCTGTAGAAGATTTAGCTTTACAACCAGCAATTAAATTTAATTTAGCTAATTCATATTTTTCTGACTGATTAGTAATTAAGTTAATCCCCATATTTAATTGATTGACTATTTCAAATATCTTCTCTTCCCATTCCCCAGCATTGGTATTTTTTAAAAGCAACTGACCAATTTTTAAATGCGTTGCTGATTTATCAACATCAGCAATAAATGAATAAGCTGCTTGTTGAACTCTGTCATGGAGGAATTTATATTTAACTGTTAAATTTGAGTCAAAAATATCAACTTCTAATTCCTTATCTGTAAAAAATTTATAACTTTCATTTTCAGGGATAATCAGTTCTTCTTGTAAAGCATCCCATAATTGGGCCGCTATTTCTGTGGGAGGTTTTTCACAAACTATAGACAAGGTAGATAAATCAAATTGATTGCCAATACAAGCAGCTATTTTTAAAATATATTGGGTATGCTCAGGTAATTTTTGTAATTGGATTTTGAGAAAATTTACAACATCATCACTCTGGTATAAAGCTTTGGCTGCATTGATATCACACTGCCAATAACCAAGGCTAAAATCAAAAGTAATTAATCCATCTTCATGTAATGATTTAAGTAACTGATTTGTGAAAAATGGATTACCTTGAGTAGTCTTAAAAAGTAGTTGAGTTAGATCTTGACTATGAGATTCTGGACAATATAGAGTATCTGTAACCAATAGGTTAATGTGAGCTTGTTCTAAAGGTAGTAAAGTAATTTGATTAATGGTGATATTCTCTTGATGAATATCATCTAAAGTCATGATTAAAGGATGTCCTGGGTTAACTTCATTATCTCTATATGCACCTATTAATAATAAATATGCTGTATCTTTGGCACTCATTAATAATTTAATTAATTTCAAAGAAGCTATATCAGCCCATTGTAAGTCATCTAAGAAAATTACTAATGGATGTTTGTTAGTAGCTAATACTTGAATAAATTTACTAAATAATAAATTAAAGCGATTTTCCGAAGCATTACCTGTCAGTTCGGGAACTGCTGGTTGCTGGCCAATAATATTTTCTAGTTCAGGAATAACATCAATAATTACTTGCCCTTGTGATCCCAAAGTTGATAAAATCTGATTTTTCCACTCTTGTAACTGCACTGTATTTTCAGTTAACAGTTGTCTCATGAGACTGCGAAATGCTTGTAAGTACCCATGCAAAATTAATTATACATTTTAATAATAAATTGATAAAATAAATTATGGTTCTACCGCTCTCTTGA
>JAKOGY010000485.1 GCA_028658405.1 Dolichospermum sp. ST_sed8
TGACTAAAGTCACTCGAGTCGCTTATATCTGGTCCCTAAAGGGACTGAGCTTTACGCTTACCGGATATTCTTGTAAAAATCAAAACTCCATACCAGAAACCCTCAAAGACGGGGAAAACCCTTCCCCTACATCATAAATCATTTAGCTGAGGGTAAAGTTCCACTACTATCAGCAGTTGCTTCTGTGTAATCGCAAAATATATTTACCCCTATTTTCAGGATATAGGACTAATATTTGATTTTTGATAGCGAAGCGTGGCGTAGCCATAATATGCGTAGGGTGGGCAATGCCCACCAGATAAGGGTTTTGGTAGGCATTGCCTTAAAATTTTTCAAATATCATTTATAATTCCTATATACAGAACTACGTATTCTTCCAAAACAACAACTAAAAAACTACAGGATAACATTCTCATCCACTGATTAAAATCAACAACCTAACTTTTTATAGATTGACAAATATTTTACAGGTTGCTTAACTAGGATACGAATAAGCACTATAAAAGGGAGCCTAGGATGAGTGAAATTACTATTGTTTTAATTGAAAGCCATGATTTAACTAGGATGGCATTAAATGTCTGTTTAAATGCAGAAGCAAGATTTAAAGTGATTGGGGAAACAAATAATGGCACTGAAGGCTTAAAACTATTAGAAACCTTGAAACCAGATATTGCAGTGATAAATACTAATTTACCAGATATAAATGGAATTGAGTTGACTCGTCTGTTTAAAGATTTTCAATCAGAAACAGAAACCTCTACAAAAATTCTAATTGTGACAATGGATAGGACAGAAGATACAGTTTTAGCTGCTTTTGCGGCTGGTGCTGATTCTTATTTTGTTAAGGAAACGAGTATTAATAAATTACCAGAAGTTATAGAAGTAACTCATAATAATAATGCTTGGATTGATCCAAAAATAGCTAATATAGTATTAACAAAAATGAGCTATTCTGTTTCAGCAACATATCAATTATTGCAAAGTTTCCCATTAGAGCATAGGCAAGTCGTAAACATCTACAATTTTACAGAAATAGAATTTAAAATCTCAGAATTGATCATTGCTGGTTGTAATAATAAACAAATTTCTGAAAAATTAAATACTGATGTTAACACAGTTATAATGCACATTCATAATCTCTTAAATAAGATAAATAATGACTAAAATAAATATGCAGTTATGCTTTGTAATGGTATCAGAAGAATGATGGAAAAAGATAGCATTTTTAGATTCATTCAGACGTTATCTCTGTGGGATTAATAGCTATTATTTCCAAGTAACGAGCAAAATCCTTAGTGTTAAAAGTCAGAATGTGAGTTATCCCATGAACAAGCATTGCAGCTACAAGTTTCGCATCATGCACATTAATACCAATAACCGAATGAGTAATAACAAGCCGTTCCCATTCTGAATAAACTGCTTTACAGCGGTTTCCGCTCTTATGAGGTACAAAGTTGAATCATGAAACTCTTGTAGTGCGGGCATCTTGCCCGCTAGATATGTACCT
>JAKOGY010000486.1 GCA_028658405.1 Dolichospermum sp. ST_sed8
TGTTTTTTATCAGTAATTTCCCTCTGTGACAGTTGGGGTGCGGAATGTGGGTTATTTAAGCATTTCCTTTGGTAATCCCGTCAACTGCGACAACTCCGACAAGTTCATTATGGTATATTGTCGGTTTTCACTTTGCTATTGTCGTGGTTTGTCGGTATTATAATATTTCATCTATATAAGCATCTAAGCAGCTTCTTTTTATCCGCCATGATCTACCAATTTTCTTAGCTGCTAGTTCACCAGATGCGATCGCTTCTTTAAGCATTTCCCTTGGGAATCCCGTTAGTTGATGACACTCATCAACAGTTAATACCAGTTTGTCACTAGCCTTTAGTTGTTGGCCAACTAGAAGCAATTCCACCATTGCCGATAGCTTGGAAATATCGCCAACCTCGACAACTCCGACAGGCTCATCGTGGTATATTGTTAGCTCATTCTCGGCGATTGGCGTAGTTTGTCGTGGTTCTGCTATTTGTTCATAAGCTGGTGTTACGGACTCGGATTGATATTTAATTTTATCTAGTTCTGATTGCGTAAATACTGCTACAGTACGGGTTTTGCCTTTTTCATAGCTACAAGATATTTTACCGCTTTGTACGTATCTTTCTATGGCTCTTTCGCTACAGCCCAAATATTCTGCGGCTTCTTTTTTGTTCATTATACTTTGGTCGGTTTTAAACTGCGACATCTATTATATCACTGTCGCGGTTTAACTGTCGGGGTTTGTCGCGGTATTATTAGCAATGATTTCAACTTTGGTTGCAAATCCGTGGAGAACAGGTAACAGTACAATATTAGTGTCCAGTTTGGTAAAGTCATCATGGGATACCCAAAGCACTGGAAAGAACTAGCCAAAGCTATCAAGGAAAAAGCTAATTGGTGTTGTCAGAAGTGTAATCGCCTTTTACCTCCAGATCAACCAAAAGAATTCCGTGCATATTTACAAGTACACCACTGGAATCGTGATCCATCAGACAATAGACCCGAAAATCTAGTTGCTTTATGTCCAAAATGTCATCTTAGTTATCATCGTGGTGGTAGGGGTAATGTTTCTGTGGGGCAATTGTCGCTGTTTGATTTGTCGGGGTTCGAGAATCGTTAAGTTTTATTGGGGGAAATTTTGATTAGCTAGTAGGAACTTTAGAGCGATTGCCTTGTGAATCCTCAAAAATTGCACCTCTTTGTTTTAATTCACGCTTTGCATACTCATCAATTCCTGGGTTATTTCCAAAGCGAGCATTTTTAACATTAGCACCACTTAAATTAGCACCACTTAAATAAGCACCACTTAAATTAGCACCACTTAAATCAGCACCACTTAAATTAGCACCACTTAAATTAGCACCACTTAAATTAGCACCACTTAAATCAGCATCCCTTAAATTAGCATCCCTTAAATTAGCATCTCTTAAATAAGCACCACTTAAATCAGCATCACTTAAATTAGCATCCCTTAAATTAGCATCTCTTAAATAAGCACCACTTAAATCACCACCACTTAAAT
>JAKOGY010000487.1 GCA_028658405.1 Dolichospermum sp. ST_sed8
AACCAAGGCGTATCAACCAATGCACGGAGAAAAATTCCCCGCGCACCATTCAAATCTCTATCCATGACATTATTTGTGGATGGAGATTTTATGGTTTTAGAACCACCAAGATTCTTAACTATTTCGCCAGTCCAACTAACTGTCTTTGAAGTATAGGCTTCATTTACATCCAATACTATCTTTCTATGTTCAAATGCTTTGTGTTTAATAAATTGTTTGAATTGATAGTGCGATAGTGTTAGCATTTGCCGGACTGATTTGGATCTAATTCTTCTTTTCCCTTTCTTTGACATCTGAGATGTTTCAAAAGTTGGTAAAAGAATTACATCGAAATTGTCAACCAAGAATTTGGCGGTCTTTTTATGTAGCTCAGATACAAGATTTTTTATCTTTCCTCTCAATTTAATTGCGGCTAATTTGAGCCTTCTTTTTTGTTTGCATTTAGCTTGAGATATTTTGCTAACTAACTTGTCCAATTTAAAACAAAGTTTTTGGATTTTGATGTTAGCAGCATCTCCCAACCAACCAAAAGAATCTTCAGAGAAGAATGTCAAAAATGTTCTGATACCTGGATCTAAAGCCACGACTCGCCCTTGGTTTTCGGTATTGAGTCGTGGCTTTTCTTCGGGAACTGTTAAGTAATAATCGCCATGAGAGAGAACTAATCGGCAGTCTCCAAATCCTTTGAGCAAAGATTCCTTGTAAGATGTTTCACCTAATATGGTGTAAAAAATCCCTTTTTCTAGCACTGCCGATTTGGGAATATAACAGGATTGAACTGGATATTTTCTGGATCTAAATCTACATCGACTTATTCCTCCGCCATTTTTGTATTTCTTTTTGGCATTGCTAACTGCTTTGCAAGCATCCTTAATTGCTATTGATTTAATTTGATAAGGAACACTTTTGCACCAGTCAGGTAAATCATTAAGAATACCTGTCTTTATAGCTTGCCAATTAGCCTTGATTTCTCCATCTTGCAATAACTTGATAGTTTTGTTGTAAACAAATCTAGAAATACCAAACCATTGCTTAATTATCGCTTTCTGTGCAGGTGTCAGACTTAGATAAATCTTCCTTGATTTTTTTAGAGTATTTTCCCCTGCCGTGCATTCTGCATGAAAAGACGTGAAGGATTGAGAGTAAATCCTGGGTGAGTTCAGTATTTGGGCAGTGTACAGTTGCGTCGAGAACCACGATTTGTCCACCGTTTTGTTCGACCATATACTGTACAAGTTCAACAAGCTAAGATCCAAATCTTGCGAGTCTATCACGACAGGCAACAACAAGCGTGAACTTATTTCCTCGCAAAAGCTTGTCCAGTAAGGATTGCAATCCTTTCCTTTTGAAGTTGATTCCATAAGGCGATGTCTTTGATGATTTCGGCTTCTGGGTAGAGGGATTGCTTATGAGCGATTTGTCTATCGAGATCATCTCGCTGTTTTGAGGAACTAACTCGACAGTAACAAATAATGGTAGCTCGTTCTGAGCTA
>JAKOGY010000488.1 GCA_028658405.1 Dolichospermum sp. ST_sed8
ATTATTACCTAAAAATCCCTAAAAACAGCATAACATAAAAACCTCATTTAGTCGGTTTTAACCGACTTCAGCTATTAGATTGGGAATTTATTCCCTGGAATTGTGCATTCTGGTTAACCTCCACTTTCATAAAAACACACATTCCATTACCTCTTGAAAGAAGTTAAAAATAATCAAACTCAAAAAAGCCGGATTCTTCTACATTTTTCTTTTCTGCTATTCTCAATTTAGCAGAACGAGAACGAGGGTTTTCTTTAATCTCATCCTCTGTACCGATAATTGGTTTTTTTGTCAACACTCGCAAGGAGGGTAAATTTCTTAACCCATGTTTTATTAATCTGTCTTCTAAACTGTGAAAACTAATTATGGCTATTCTTCCTTCAAGAATCAGCGCGTTTGGGGCTTTTTCTATTAAGGTTTCTAAGACTTTTAACTCGTCATTGACTGCTATTCGTAAGGCTTGGAAAACACGGGTTGCAGGGTGAATTCTCCCATGACGATATTTAGGAGGTACGCAATAAGCGATCGCATTTGCTAATTCTGTAGTAGTGTTAAATGGGCGGTTTTCGACAATTCTTCGGGCTATTCTGCGAGAAAGTCTCTCTTCACCATATTTAAAGAAAATATCTGCTAATTCTTTTTCATCCCATTCATTAATTATATCTCCAGCATTCAGGGATTGTTGTTGATTCATTCGCATATCTAAATTTGCAGTGTTGCGAAAACTAAAGCCCCGTTCTGGGTTATCTAAATGATAGGAACTTACTCCCAAATCTGCTAAAATACCATGATAATGATTTTCAAGAAATTGGTAATTTGCAAAGTTGCTATGAATAAATTTGACTCTATCCCCAAATTCTGCTAAATTTTGTCTTGCTGCGTTTAAAGCATCTTCATCTTGATCAACAGCAGTTACTTTCACATCTTCCGCAGCTTCTAATATTAAGCGACTGTGACCACCACCACCAACTGTTAAATCTAAGTAATTTCCACCAGGTTGGATATTTAAACCTGTAATTACTTCTTGGCTGAGAACAGGAATATGGGAAAATGTAATTTCTTCTAACTCAATTGATGTTTGTAAATCTGATTTGCTCATTAATTTATTAATTTATTTAATTTATCAGGTTGTCTCATACTATTTTCCAAAAAATCCGTTGTCACCCCTAATTATCAATTTATCATTTTTAATGACAAATTAACTTTCTGCCTTACACCAACAATTGATGTTAAAAATACTTCTTACCATTAGATAATAAAGTATCCAAGGATTTACAACAAGAATTTTATGCCATCATCTCATTCAATATTAAGGTGATGTTTTTTGCTGGCTAGTAGGTGGCAAGCAATGAGGGTTATTTAGATAAATATTTTCAGGTTAATTAACCATTAAACTTACTAGTAGTCTGTCAAATAAATTTTGACGGATAAGAAACGAACCACGAAGGAACGAAGGACACGAAGGAAGAAGGAAG
>JAKOGY010000489.1 GCA_028658405.1 Dolichospermum sp. ST_sed8
CGGATATTATTCGAGCAGTTGTCTTTACAACTATTCGATTAAGAATCCCCGTGTCTTTAGACCGGGGAGTGTCAAATCAATCATGATTATGATGAAAATGAATACCTATGAAAACATCATAGACAAACTCAAAAAAGTCCTTCTTCTGCAATAACCCAGAAGTTTGCGGACTACCCTTTTCATCCAATAACGGCTTCATCAAATAATAAGCCGGCTGGTAATTATACCAGGGAATCGAAGGCCAGAGATGATGAATTAAATGATAATTCTGCCCCAAAATCAGGATATTGAGAACTTTACCAGGATAGACGCGAGCATTTTTCCAGCGACTGCGTTCTACAAAGGGACGGTGGGGTAAATAATCGAAAAATAACCCCAATGTTATCCCCACTATAAAAGCGGGAATAAACCAAAAGTTAAGAATATAGCCCAAAAAATGATATTGGACAGAAATATAAACAATAGTAATGACAATTAAGCGACTAATAAACCATTCTAGTAGTTCATAATTACGCCATAACTGTCTTTGAAAGAAAAATACTTCATGGTACAAAAATCTTACCGCAATTAACCACAGTGGACCACCCGTAGAAACATAATGATCTGGGTCATCTTTAGGGTGATTGACATTACCATGATGCTGTAAATGGACTCGTGTAAATACTGGAAAAGCAAAAACTAGGATTAAGGCGCTACAATGCCCTAAGATAGCGTTAACAATTCGATTGCGATGGGCAGATTGGTGACAAGCATCATGAATCACCGTTCCTGAACAATGTAATGCTAGAGTATTCACACTAAAACACAACCAATGCGGCCATTCCCAAAGCCAATACCCAAAGTTAGACAAAACTAACATCATCACCACAACTAAAAACATCAGTAATGTGGGGTTAAAATCACCAGGAGGTGATAAAAGTTCTTTGGGGGGAATTGTCAGTGGCTTTTGTGCCTCCGACGTGAGCATTCTTAACTCCTTTAATAATCAATCTTTACGAATCATACTATTAATCTGAGTTAAGAGTAAAGTTATGTGAAGCAAGATTTATTTACAGTCCTGCTGAAGAATCAATAATTGACGCTATGATTCTTGGCTAAATCAGTGCTGAGACAAAAAAACTTCTTTGAGAGGAAGGTTGCCGATTCAGATTAGTGTACGATATCAAATCTATACCACAATTACCTCTCTAACTGCTTATAGCATTGATATAACGGTGACTGAAAAAGAGAGTCAGTTTAATTTATACTGTTTGCAAAATGATGGCGATAGATGGAAAAATGAACAACTGAATATAGACAGTCTTTCATGATCCAAAATCTTAAATCTCAAATGGTATAACGAAACATTACGGTGCGATTCGTTGTTAGCTGAATCACGGTATCCAGTCCGTACATAAGCTAACCAACCCAATCCAATCATGGAAAAAGGTTGAACTCTCGGTCTGATA
>JAKOGY010000490.1 GCA_028658405.1 Dolichospermum sp. ST_sed8
AATCAAAAAACCTGACTAAAATTTAAGATTCAATGCCTTTATTACCGCCCGTGTCGCAACCCTGTCAGCCCTAAAGAGACTGAGTTTCCCGCATACCGCGAGGTCTTATGAGAGATCCTAAAACTAAGCTACGTATACTATGATGGATAATAAAATGAACACAAGTAATATAAAATCTTTTTCAGTGTACGGTCTTTTTGGAACAGAGGAAAATGTAATTATTCCCTTCAATGACAATATTAAAATTCTCATTGGTGAAAATGGCATTGGAAAAACTCAAATCTTAAATATTTTTTATTATACTTTAACCAGAAATTTTTTCAAACTTGGTGAATTCAATTTTGATAAATTGATTTTAGAATTCCGTGATAAAAAGTCCATTAAAATATCTAAATCTAGTGTAGATGAATTGATTAAAGAAATTTATGAAAATCCAATAGTTAAGGACTTTATTGATGAAGTTGGTTATTCTCAATTTGAGATATTAAGAACTCGATTTATACAAAGCAAAGGTAATAAAAGAAAATTAGAAATGGAATTTGAATATAATCCCAAATTTAGAAAATATCCTATCCGTCATATATTTCGAGCTTTTGAGCTAATTGAAATGAATAGAGGGAATTTATCAAACTCATTTTTTAGCAACTGTGAAAAAGAAATTGAATGCGGGATTGAAGGTAGTGATATTATGTATTTTCCAACATACAGGCGTGTTGAAGAAGATTTACATAATCTTGGATATAATAATGACGAATTATTAAATCAAGAAAATACACTTATTCAATTTGGAATGGATGATGTTCAAAAGCGTTTTAATCAAATTGAAAGTACAATTGATAAACTCTTAAAAGAAGGATTTTCTAAAATTACCTCGGAAATTTTAAGTCAATTAGTAAAAGGATTCTCTCACACGGACAATAGTTTTTTGAGTAAAGTTGACAAAAATGATATTGAAATTATTTTGGCAAGAGTTGGTAAAGAATTATCTGAAAATGATAAAGATGAAATTAGACAAAGTGTTCTGAATCAATCATTTGAAAATCCATCACTAACTTATATTCTGAAAAAATTAGTAGAAATATATGAAAAACAAAAAGAGTTAGATAATTCTGTGAAAAAATTCAGAGATATTTGTAATCAATACCTGATTAACAAAAAGGTATTTTATGATGAAAGTGCAATCAAAATATTTATAAAATCGGAGAAAACTGATTCTGAAATTGCTTTGAGTAAACTATCTTCTGGAGAAAAGCAGATTATTTCCATATTTTCTAAAATTTACCTTTCTGATAGTAAAAAAAGATTTATTGTCCTTTTCGATGAACCAGAATTATCATTATCTATTTTTTGGCAAAGAACCTTATTACCTGATAAGTACCCATGCAAAATTAATTATACATTTTAATAATAAATTGATAAAATAAATTATGGTTCTACCGCTCTCTTG
>JAKOGY010000491.1 GCA_028658405.1 Dolichospermum sp. ST_sed8
AATTTTATCAAATCGCTGTAATACCCCTGCCTCAACGCTTCCTAGGCAGGGGATGTAAAGCGGTCAAAAACGAAACACCTTCTGCCCAGAATTGAGCGTAAGCGAAATTAGGGAAGAAGGTAGTTGAGTTTTTGATAATCATGCTATACTATTTTATGTAGCAAGAATAGACATAAATGATTGTATTTGAGGCAAAACTTGAAGGACGAAACGAGCAGTACGAATCACTCGATGAAGCGATTCGTACTGCTCGTTTTGTGCGTAATAGCTGCCTGAGATACTGGATGGACAACAAGGGCGTTGGACGCTATGACCTAAATAAATTTTGCGCTGTACTTGCAGCCAGTATTGAGTTTCCTTGGGTTAACAAGCTGAACTCAATGGCAAGGCAAGCCAGTGCTGAAAGGGCGTGGTCTGCAATTGCTCGGTTCTTCGATAACTGCAAAAAAGGTAAACCAGGGAAAAAGGGATTCCCAAAGTTCAAGAAAGAACAAACACATGGTTCTGTTGAGTACAAAACCTGTGGGTGGAAACTTTCTGATGACCGCAGGTATATCACTTTCTCGGATGGATTCAAGGCAGGAACCTTTAAACTTTGGGGAACCCGTGATCTGCATTTCTACCAACTTAAACAGTTTAAGAGGGTGCGGGTTGTGCGTCGTGCAGATGGCTATTATTGCCAGTTTTGCATCGACCATGAACGAGTTGAAAGACGAGAACCAACGGGTAAAACTATTGGTATTGATGTAGGTCTAAACCACTTCTACACCGATAGCAACGGGGAGACAGTCGCCAGCCCTAGACATCTTCGCAAAAGCGAGAAGTCTTTGAAACGATTGCAACGCCGGATGTCTAAGACTAAAAAAGGTTCTCAAAACAGAATCAAGTTGAGAAAAAAACTTGGATTAAAGCATCTCAAAGTAAGTCGCCAGCGTAAAGACTTTGCTATGAAAACGGCAAGGTGCGTAGTGAGGTCTAACGACCTTGTGGCGTATGAAGATTTGATGGTGCGGAATATGGTGAAAAATCACCGTTTGGCTAAGTCGATTAGTGACGTTTCGTGGTCGCTGTTCCGTGAGTGGATTGAGTATTTCGGCAAGGTATTTGGTGTGGTCACGGTTGCCGTTCCACCTCACTATACTTCGCAGAATTGCTCTAATTGTGGTGAGGTTGTCAAAAAAACTCTTAGCACTAGAACTCATGTTTGCCCTCACTGTGGGCATACGCAAGACAGGGATTGGAACGCGGCACGGAACATATTAGAAAAAGGATTGAGTACGGCGGGTCACGTCGGAACTAACGCCTCTGGAGAGACTGATCAATACTTGGGTGAGGAAACTCCTCCAAGCAAATCAACTCGTGGAAAGAGGAAGCCCAAAGAGCGATCTTTGGAATCCCCACCCTCTACGAAGTAGGGTGGGGAGGATGTCAA
>JAKOGY010000492.1 GCA_028658405.1 Dolichospermum sp. ST_sed8
TAAATATTTATTTCTGTGATTAATTCCCAGTAAAATTCTGGTTTTGGTTGAAATTGGACTTCAACAAAATAGATGGGTTTTTCTACCGTATCTGGCATAAAAATACCATCAAATCGAAAGGCTTTTTCTTTGACTTCTACTGATGTAAAATTATAACCTTGAGCGTTTTCTGTGGGTTGTCCCAGGAGTTCAAATAATAGAGTGTGGAAGGTGAGGAAGATTTGGTAAAATATAGTATCTGTGTGCATTATTTATGATTCTGTATGGACTTTTAACCATTGTTCCAGGTCGGTAATGTCTACAAAGTCTAATAATGCTTCTCCCAGGTCTTCTAGTTGCACTATTGTCAGAGTGTTAATATTTTTGGTGTAACTATTGGTCAATTTTCCAAATCGCTTGGATAAAAGACGCAGTAGTAGGTTTCTTTCACCTTGCTCTCTACCTTCCTGTCTACCTTCCTGCTTTGCTTCTTGATATACCCTTGTTTGCTTGATATCACTGACTAAAAACATCGCTTCAATCTCCTGACGGCTTAATTTTGAAAACTTGGACACCAAAACACTTTCCAGTAACTCTATAATACCTTGTCTTTCTGTGGAATTGGCAATCTCTGTTTTTGTTCTTTGCATCAGGTTTTGAACTAATTCTGGTGCTTGGGTTTCTTTACTCAGAATTAATTCAATTAACCCCATACCAATTGAACCTGGTGGGATTTCATCTAAATAAATGCGTTTGATTCTCCCACTATTAATAAATTCTTGTTGGTAAGGAGTTAATACTTCTACATCTAAACTACGTTTAGCAAATAAAGCTACAGCTTGCCAATCTTGTTGAGGTTTGTATTGATTGAGATAAATATTTATTTCTGTGATTAATTCCCAGTAAAATTCTGGTTTTGGTTGAAATTGGACTTCAACAAAATAGATGGGCTTTTCTACCGTATCTGGCATAAAAATCCCATCAAATCGAAAGGCTTTTTCTTTGACTTCTACTGATGTAAAATTATAACCTTGAGCATTTTCTGTGGGTTGTCCCAGGAGTTCAAATAACAGAGTGTGGAAGGTAAGGAAGATTTGATAAAATATCGTGTCTGTGTGCATTTTATTATAAATAATGGTAAATCATCAGAGAAAAAATACTGTCTGAATCAGGATATCCAGGATTTAAGGATGAACAGGATTAAGACAGGAACATTTTCAGTGTGTAAATTAAGTGGATCAATTTTCACTAAAACA
The DNA here is from genome assembly GCA_028658405.1 of Dolichospermum sp. ST_sed8. GTDB lineage: Bacteria > Cyanobacteriota > Cyanobacteriia > Cyanobacteriales > Nostocaceae > Dolichospermum. The sequence goes on from JAKOGY010000492.1 coordinate 1,236, forward strand.
GCCAGAATTATTACTTTTCATGACTAATACTATTTCACCTTAATAATGATACAAATATATGGTTAAGGGTAAAGCATTGCTCATTGGTGTCAACTTAACGTGAAACCTATAGCCCGACTGGGAATGAATTCCCAGTCTAATAGCAAAAGTCATCTGAAGATGACTGAATATCCTGAAAATCTTTAGTCTACTTT
>JAKOGY010000493.1 GCA_028658405.1 Dolichospermum sp. ST_sed8
ATGCAAAAGCGTCTCATGAATCTCAATCCTCATTCTTTCCGCAAGATTGTTTCTACTTTGTTGGAAATGAATGGACGCGGTTATTGGGAGACTAGCGAGGAGAATTTAGACCGGTTACGTGAGTTGTATCAGGAGGTCGAAAACCGGATTGAGGGTATAGAATAGGATTACATGGGCAGGTTTTTTACCTGCCTATGATATCTTGATTTTGTTTCGCGCAATCTCTCTTAGAGATCCCGAAGGGTAGATGCAAAGGAGCAAAGGCGCAAAGGAAGAGAGAGATTGGTTTGTGATTTGAGTGAAGTAATAATTTTTGTAATTGTGGGATATGGCTATGAATGCTTTAACTGTGAGTTTAAAATCAGTGATAGATATGACTGATGATCAGTTTTTTCAGCTATGTCAAAACAACCGCGAATTGAGATTTGAAAGAAATGCAAATGGGGAATTAATAATTATGTCACCTGCGGGGGGAGAAACGGGAAATCGTAATGGTAGACTCAATCAACAATTATTTAATTGGACTGATGCTGATGGTACTGGGATAGCTTTTGATTCTTCTACTGGTTTTAAATTACCAAATGGTGCAGATCGTTCACCTGATGCTTCTTGGGTAACATTAGAACGTTGGAATACACTGAATCATCAACAACAAACCAAGTTTCCTCCCATTTGTCCTGATTTTGTGATTGAGTTACTTTCTCCTAGTGATAGTTTGAAGACTACACAGGAAAAGATGAAGGAATATATAGATAATGGTGTGCGTTTGGGTATATTAATTAATCGTAAATCTCGTCAAGTGGAGATTTATAGACAAGGAAAAGAGGTTGAGGTTTTGGATTCTCCTGCTACGGTTTCAGGGGAAGATGTTTTAAAGGGGTTTGTTTTGAATTTGGGGATAATTTGGTAGTTTATCACGTAGAACAAGAGTAAATTTTTAAGATGTAGATAGTGTCTATAATTATGAAATCAAAACATTACTTAGCATTAACATTTAGTTTAAGTTTAGCTGTGCTAAATTGTAAAATTTTACCAGCTTATGCACTGCCAGAACAAAGTATAAAAACAGTAATTAAATGGTCTCAAAATCATGCAAAAATTCCACCTTTAACTTCTGTTAAAAAGCTATAAGAAGGTTATCCAGACTATAGTAGTAAAACTTCTTTTAAAAAATATTCTGTTAGTTTTAATGTTTGGATAAACTCAAAAGGTATTGTGACTGAACAAATGATAGATGCTAGAAACCATGAAAATAATCGTGTAAATTTAGAGTTTACGAAAAATAATAATAATGGTTTACAGTTAATTAATATGATATACGGTCAGACTATTGTTAATGACTATCAAAATGCTAAATATGTTGACATGGCAAAAATTGGAGGAGATCAAACAGGAAGTTTAAGAGAAAATCGTGTTACTGCTTTAG
>JAKOGY010000049.1 GCA_028658405.1 Dolichospermum sp. ST_sed8
CAAGAGAGCGGTAGAACCATAATTTATTTTATCAATTTATTATTAAAATGTATAATTAATTTTGCATGGGTACTTACTCATGAAATTACCTCAATAATGCACAATATTATATTGCATTATTTTTAATATAATTCATTATTCATCAACTTTCAACCAGAGAAGTAATGAATAATTCATTCCTTATGACAAACTATGAAAATGTCTGATAGCGTAGCGTGGCGCAAGCCATATCAGGATGCCCAGGATTAAAGAATTAACAGGATGAAAAAATACAGATATAGGACTTACGAAAAATCTCTTTGAAACCCTCTTATCTTCGTGTCCTTCGATCCTTCGTGGTTCATTCTTCCGTGATTTGTTCGTAAGTCTTAACAGATAATTAAATCCTGTAAATCCTCAAATCCTATAAATCCTGATATGGCTTGCGCCACGCTACGCTATCAGACAATTAATCCTCATGCAAAGCCCCCAACTTCCTAATCTCCGGCCAAATTGCGGCTGTTGCAACCACCACCAACGACAGAAAACACCGGACCAAATAAAGCCGCAGTCAACCCAGACTCAAAACCTCCTAACTCATTAGAAGCACTGATAAACACACTATTGATAGCCGCAACTCGACCCCGTAAATGGTCAGGAGTACGAATTTGCACCAAAGTATGACGAATCACCAGTTCTTTCTTAAAGTTGGTTTTTTGGGGTTTAATGGCTGCCGTGAGGAAAGGCCATCGGTGAATTTGTTCGTTCATATAGCTCCCAGCCCAGCGCGACGGTCTGCATTTGTCCCCCCGTGAAGAGGACTACACGCCCAATGGTAAATAGCCGATAATCTCGAAATCTCATGGCTGCAAAAGGATCGTGTTGTGCAGCCTTACTGTTATGGTGAGTTGGTTTCTGTTTGCTCGAAGACATTTTTTAGTAGAGTCAAGCCTGATTCAATATGTGATACTTGCTCTGGTGTCAAACTCTCTAGAATCTCCGCAATTTCCCCGCGAGTTTTCTCCTGAGATTGCTCTAATAACAGCTTTCCCTCTCTTGTCAAATTCAGGACTACTCGTCGTCGTTCTTGAGGATTATCTGTCCGTTGCACCAGATTTCGTTGGACTAATTTTTCTATAGTTGTGGATGCTGTAGCACAGGTGACTCCGAGATGATCTGCTACCTCAGACAAGGAAGCACCAGGATTGCGATTCAGAAATGCAAGCGATCGCAATTGTGGTATAGATAAAGAGTCAGAACTGTGCGATCGCATTTCGGCTCGGATAAACCGCATCAATAAGGGGACAGTTTCCATCACCCTAGCGGCACATTCTTCAGAGGGTTTATCCAAACTCATAAGACTGTTTTTCTCCAGATTACATCGCCACCCGTGGATAAAGTCGGCCACAGATGTAGGTTAAACCTATTAATGTTAGCAAGAGAATTGTACAATCTAACCCAAACCCATAAATACTTGAGCCATTTGCCAGCATTGCACCGCGTAAAGCATCCACTTCATAAGTCAAAGGATTCAAGTGGGAAATGACCTTTAACCAACTTGGCATTAAGGAAATAGGATAGATGGCATTACTGGCAAAAAACAAGGGCATGGTGATTAATTGCCCAATACCCGTAAATCTTTCCCGCGATTTCACCAAACAGCCAATGATTAAGGAAAAAGTGCAAAAACAAGCTGCTCCCAAAAATATGACTAGCACAACTTGCAAGAAACCCAAAGGATTGAGATTGAGATGTACACCCAGCAAAAATGCTAAAAGGTAAATAAACACCACTTGGGAAAAACAACGAATCCCAGCCGCTAAAGCTTTGCCTAAGACAATCGCTGCACGGGGTATGGGTGCAACTAAGAATTTCTGCAAAATCCCTAAATCCCGTTCCCAAATTAATGTCATTCCCCCAGCAAAAATAGCAACAAACAGCGCACTCTGAGCCAAAATACCGGGAGTCATAAAGTCCAAGTAAGGTAAATTACCTGTAGGGATAGCACGAGTCCGAGTAAATACTTGCCCAAATATCAGCAGCCATAAAGCCGGTTGTACAGCCCTGATAATCAAATCACTAGGATCATGGCGGAGTTTCCGCACTTCTAATTCAGTAATTACCAGGGTTTTAGTAAATAGTTCTTTAATATTAAAAAAAATCCCTTTGGGGCGATTATATCTGGGTTCAGCCCAACCGTTGAGTGGTACGTCTGGTTCTTGCAGTCTCACGATAACTCACTCCTGATACTAATTGATTTCCTGCGTAGTGGATGAATACATCATCTAAGGTTGCTTCTGGTTTCCCAATAGCTGCTTTTAAATCTGCGGGTGAACCGGTGATAATTTCTTTACCCTGATTCATAATCACCACTCGGTTACAAAGATGATCTGCTTCTTCTAAAAAGTGGGTGGTTAAAAAGATGGTTGTACCGTACTCAATCCGCAGTTGCTGTACAAGTTGCCATACTTGTGTTCTTGCAACTGGATCTAATCCGACTGTTGGCTCATCTAGAAATAAGATTTGGGGTTGATGTAAAATAGCTTGAGCAATTTCCAGTTTCCGAATCATTCCCCCAGAAAAAGTTCTCACTAACTGATGTGCTACATCTTCCAAACCCATAAATTCCAGCACTTCAGCGATTTGCTGTTTTCTGCGTCGAGGGGGAATATCATACAATTTAGAGAATATTAACAGATTTTCATAACCCGTCAAAGTCCCATCTGCTGATAAAGCCTGGGGTACATAACCTATTACTCTTCTAACTGCATCAGGTTGACGAGTCACATCATAACCGGCTAAGTATGCTTTCCCGCTACTGACTGGTAGCAAGGTAGTTAACATCTTAATTACTGTACTTTTTCCCGCACCATTGGGACCAAGTAAACCAAAAACTTCTCCCGATGCTACGGAGATATTTAAAGCATCAACGGCTGTTGATTTTTCAAAGCGGCGCGTCAGTTCCAAGGTTTGCAGTATTACTGACTTTGGAACTTGTGCAGGTATTTCCGCAGATTCTATTCTTCCCGTAAGTTTCGTCACGAGTCGGATTTACTTCCTTGTTCAAATAATTAGACTATCTAAATATTAGTTTGGCATATTTTTTCTAAAAGTCAAGACCAAGGATTAACGATGATAAGCCCCGTCCCAGCAAAATCTTTTTCGTTACGAGTAACAAGTGATAGAGAGTGTTGAAGTGCGATAGCAGCAATTAAAGAATCCATAGCGGGTAGAGGTCGGCCATTCTGTTCTAGTTGACAGATTAAATTTCCCCATAACACCATTGTGGAGACATCTAGAGTTAAGATTCTGTGTTCAAAGCGATTGGGTAGAGTTTCGTTTAGCCAAGTTGTGAGAGATTCTTTTCTCTTAGATGGAGTAAGTTTGCAGATGCCTTTAGCGATTTCGCCAATAGTAATTACACTGAGGTAAAGTGTTTCTGGCATTTGGGCATCTACCCAATCTAAAACTTTTTGATTTGGTTGTTTGGCAACAAGTTCAGAAATTAAACAAGTATCAAGGAGGTAGGTCATGGGGTGAATGTATCGCGGGGTAAACTGCGATCGCGGTTCAAGTCGAGTTCTTCAGTGAGTTCAGCCAAGGGGGATTGACGGAAAAATTCTGAGATTGTAGTAGGTTGTTCTGAGTGGGTGTTGCCTGTAGTTAGGCTTTGGGCAAGGATTTGAATAATATGCAGTTTATCGTTATGGGAAAGCTGAAGGAGTTGTTGTTCGAGTTCTGGGATAACCATGATGGGGTTTAAATGAAGGATAATTTTATTGTACTTTCAGCCTGAAGTTTAGACTAAAGCAGAGCGATCGCTATACTATTCTTAGGGATAGATTATTTAAACCAATATGGACTGGACAACACCACTTAAGGCACAACAGACTGATTTTATTCAAAGACTTAAATCTGCTAAATTACTCCATTGTGATGAAAAAGGCCAGCATAGTGAATTAACTGTCATTTCTGATGAGAGATCAAAGCCATTACGGAATTTTTGCTGGGAGATGATCAGAAAGTATAAACCAAATGATCCCCAAAATTACTTTATCAACAATATGAAGGGGAAGTTGGGTGAGGAAGTTGTTAAATCCCGTTTAGCTGATTTTGTCACAGAAGTTGACTATGAAAAGCGCGTTGGTGGTGATGGAAAAGTTGATTTTACCTTAACTTCTGACTCATCAATTGGTATTCAGGTTAAAGCCCGTAATGGCAACTTTGATAAAATTCAATGGTCAATTAGTCGAGAAGAAATTGAAAAAAATGCTGTTCTAGTTTGTATTTTAATTCAAGAGGAAGTTAGCGAAGCTCAGGCTGAATACAATCTGATTTTCGCGGGATTTTTACCAACAAATATGATTACCTCGAATACTGGTAAAGCCTTGGTGGGAATAGATAAATTGCTTTATTCTGGGGGTTTACGCAGCTATTTAGAAAGTTTGACATCTTCTGAAGCTGACGAATATATGTGCTTGGGTTATGAGTGTCTTGAGAAAGAAGATTATCAAAATGCTATTGCTTATTATACTCAAATATTGCAACTGAAACCAAATAATGAAGATGCTTACTTCAACCGAGGATATGCCCATTATAAATTAGGAGATAATGAGGGTGCAATTGATGATTACACTCAGGCTATTAATGTTGATACTAACTATGCTAATGCTTATCACAACCGAGGAGTTGTCCGTGATGATTTAGGAGATAAGCAGGGTGCAATTGATGATTACACTCAGGCTATCAATATTGATCCTAACTATGTAAATGCTTACTACAACCGAGGAGAAGCCCGTTATTCTTTAGAAGATAAGCAGGGTGCAATTGATGATTACACTCAGGCTATCAAGATTGATCCCCACGATGTATATGCTTACTACAACCGAGGAAAAGCCCGTTATTTTTTAGGAGATCAGCCAGGTGCAATTGAGGATTTGACTGAGGCTATCAATATTGATCCTAATGAGTCCCGTGCTTATTTCAACCGAGGTCTCGCCCGTTATGAATTAGGAGATAAACAGGGTGCAATTGAGGATTACACTCACGCCATCCAGATTAATCCTAATTATGTAGATGCTTACTACAACCGAGGGATTGTCCGTTCTGAATGAGGGGATAAGCAGGGTGCAATTGATGATTGCACTCACGCCATCCAGATTGATCCTAACTATGTAAATGCTTACTATCACCGAGGAAATATCAGTTCTAAATTAGAAGATAAGCAGGGTGCAATTGAGGATTACACTCAGGCTATCAATATTGATCCTAACTTTGCTGATGCTTACCACAACCGCGGGATTGTCCGTTCTAAATTAGAAGATAAGCAGGGTGCAATTGATGATTATACTCAGGCTATCAGGATTAATCCTAACTGTGCCAATGCTTACTTCAACCGAGGACTTGTCCGTTCTAAATTGGGAGATAAGCAGGGTGAAATTAAAGATATCCAAATAGCCGCAAATATATATAAAAAAGAAGGTAAAGAAACAGACTATCAAAAAGCTATGGAGAAAATTAAAAACATGAGCAAATAATGAATATAAGTTAAGCCAGGTACGAAAGATCCCCGACTTCTTAATTAAATTTTTTGTAAATAATGAAGATCATTCAAAGAAGTCAGGGATCTAAAAGTATTGAATACAACACCAAAAAATTTCAAACATCCTCTTACGGAAAATTCATAACTGCTATATAATAGGAGTCTAAATTATTTCCCAGATTTTACTCAAAATTAAAATTTAATGACTAGGTTTATACATGATAAATTCGCCAAAGACTATCTAGAAGAGCTATTGAAAGATTACGGAGAAGTCAAAGCATCAGAAAAAGTCTCAGGAGAAATTAAAGAAATTGATGTTTTATTCACACCTGCTAAACAACAAACTTCTAAATTACAAATACTGGGGTTACTAGGAAGACTTGCCGAAAATCCTGCGATAATAGAACCATACCGCAATCCAGCTTCTAGCGATGAAATCTGCGACTGTATTCTCAAGTTATTAGAAGTCAAGGCTTCATTGCGACGAGAAGCCAAAGCCAATAAAATCAAACTTCAGGAGTCAGAAATTCCTAAATTGTGGATTTTAACCCCCACCATATCTGAAACTCGTTTATCTAGCTTTGGAACTATCCAAAAAGAAGATTGGTTATCGGGAGTACATTTTTTAGCAGATGCCATGCGTTCAGCAATTGTGGCAATACACCAACTACCACAAACACCGGAGACTTTATGGTTGAGGCTTTTGGGTAGGGGAAGCGTACAATCACAAGCAATTATCGAGTTGCAAGCGTTACCATTAGATCATCCATACCAAAAAGCCACCCTGGAATTAGTTTACAACTTGCGCGAAAATTTGAGAGTAAATCAAGAACTAGAAACAGATGATAGGGAGTTAATTATGCGACTAGAACCACTTTATCAAAGAAATAGAGAACAAGCTAAAGAAGAAGGAAGACAAGAAGGAGAAAAAAACTTAATACTGCGTCTACTACATCGTCGGATTGGGGAAATTGATTCGTTATTAATCGAGCGAATTACAGGATTATCAATTGAACAGTTAGAAAACTTAGGAGAGGCGTTATTAGACTTTTCTAGTGTTGCTGATTTAGAAGCTTGGTTAACCCAACACTCAATTTAATTCATTTTGATTATTAGGGAGTTAATCATGCAATTAAAACCATTTTTCAAACAACCTCTTAGTCCACACCAGAGAACTTTAACTTTACTAGGTTCTGCCAGTTTTGTAGTAGTTAAAGTTGTCCCAGTTTCTGCATTATCATTTCTTTTCGCAATGGCTACATCAGCAATTCCCAATAGGAAAATATCATCCACACTTGTGTAAACTTTTTCCTCAATAGAAACCCTGTATTCAGGGGCAATTTGAGGAGTTAAATCATCAGCTATAGCGACAATCAAACGGTTATGTACTTGATGCCACAGTTCAGGTTGTTTTAAATACGGATTCATACCAGGAAACGGATTTTGCATAAATAGTTGTCTTTCCCTTTCTGCCACTATTGTATCTTTTAATTTTCTTAATTGCCCTTTTTGTGCTTTGCTAGTTTAAAATAAAAATAAAGCTGCTTGTAATTTATTGTAAGTAAGATATGGAAACAATGAAACTGCTATCACATATTGGCGCAGATGGTATATTGCAAATCCAAACAACTACAGATTTTAAAGATAAATCTGTGGAAGTATTGGTAATTATCCAACCATTAGATAATGCAGAAATTCCTCCAATTGAGGAAATTGTACCCAAATATAACGCTTGGGGAAAACCTGCTACGAAAAAGTCAATTCAAGAAGCAATTATTAAAATGCAACAACTACGACAAGAAGTAAGGTTAGAAAAAAACTCAATTCGTGAAATGATTGAAGAAGGACGAAGATTTTAATGCAGTTTGTTTTAGATTGTTCGGTTGCAATTAGCTGGTGCTTGGTAGATGAAAATAATAATTATGCCAATGCTATATTAGCAATGATGGTAGACTCTGAAGCATTTGTACCAGGAATTTGGTCATTAGAGATTGCTAACACTCTTGTCGTTGCAGAACGACGTAATCGCATAACACAAGACCAATCTGAGCAAGCTATTACTTTGTTACAGTCTCTCTTAATTCAAGTTGATCTGGCTACAGATAAAAATGCCTTGGATTCTACCTTGAAGTTAGCAAGACGAGAAGGTTTAGCTGCTTATGATGCTGCTTATCTAGAATTGGCATTGCGGTTAAAATTGCCATTAGCAACACTTGATAATCGGTTAGCAGAAGCAGCGACTCGCTGTGGTGTTAGTCTAATTGTTGTTGATGAGCAATCATCAATATAATTGAGAATTAGGAGTAGAATAAAGTTTAGCTAAAACACTAAGAAAGTCTCGACATTATTTTAACAAAATGTCTATTTGCTGTCCTACTATTCGACAATTATTCAGCAGCACATTCAATTCTTCTACAACTTGTAACGGATTTTTACTTAACATTACAGCTTCATGAGGATTTCTCCCAGTTCTTATAACAGCAGAAATTGCATCTTGATTAGAAAATCCCCGCACACTAACTAACCACGCTGCTAATATATGTCCAGTCCGGCCAATTTCACCAGCACAATGCACAACTACTTTTTCATTTTGTTGATTTGCTGTGATTAAAAAAGGCAATATTTTTTGTGTGAGTGTTTCTAAATCAGATAAATGAAAATCTTCAATTGGTGTGCAACAAATTTTTTCATTACCAAATTCTTGCCGATATGTATCTAAAAGATGGGCATAATTAGCTAGTTGTTTTTCACTAAGTAAACAACAAACTCGCTGAATATTTTGGGATTTCGTAAACTCAATCCAATCATACACCTGATGAGCAGTATATCCAGGACAAGAAGCACCAAAAACTATTGTTTCTTGTTCCCAAGCAGCAGCAAATTTGTACATCTACGGTAAACTTCAAGAATATTTACTCTTATTCACATCATCTAGTTCTTTCCTAAAAGAGACTAGGATTTCATTTAATGCTTCCATATCAATTAAAAAAGCATCATGTCCGTGACTTGACTTAAGCAACCCCAGTTGAGCATTAGGAATTAAATCTACTAATTCTTGTTGTTCTACTGGAGGATAAAGAACATCAGAATCAATGGAGATAATTAAAGTTGGTTGTTTGATACTTTGCAAAACTGATTGATAATCTTTTCTGTTCCAACTAACATCATGACTATCCATTGCATGAGTTAATGTAATATAAGTATTAGCATCAAAACGTTCTATTAGTTTTTGACCTTGATATTGTAACCCATATTCCGCACTTCACAATGTAGTATCCATCTTTTCAAGAATTATTCCTAATAAGGCTTAGATTGTTCAATATTAATACCTAAAATGATGGATAAAATATGTGTTTTATTGAACGATAAAAAATAAAATTATGGAAATATTCGCGTATTACAAAATGAAGTGCGGAAAGTGGGTTGTAAATAACTGGCTATAGCAAACTGATTAGATTCATCCTGCTGTCTACCAAAGCGATTTGTAAAACTCTCCCAATAACGATAAGTAATCATTGCCATCATCCGCGCTACCGCTAATCCTTGGACTGGTGGTGTATCAGTTGTATATTTCCCACCTTGCCAATTGCGATCGCTATAAATTGCCTGTCTTTGGGCTTCACTCAAGCCAATAGACCAAGCTGAATGTCTTCCAGGTGATGCCATTGGTGCGATCGCTCTCACCTTTTTTGGATACAATAAAGCCCATTCTAAAACTTGCATTCCACCCAATGAACCGCCAATTGCTAACCGTAAAGATTTAACTTCCAGATATTCTAATAGTGTAGCTTGGAGGTTAACCATATCCCGAATTGTAATTCTGGGAAAAGATCCACCATAAACCTTTCCTGTATTTGGGTTAATGGAAGTTGCTCCAGTTGTACCGTAATAACTTCCTAAAATGTTGCGCCGCCAATAGATGTACCATGACCACCTATCCACTTGGTAGCAGATTCTACAACAATATCTGCACCATGTTCAATTGGTCGTGCTAGATATCCACCTGCACCGAAGGTATTATCTACAATTAAAGGAATGCCGTTTTCGTGGGCAATGTGGGCTAAAGCTGCAAAATCGGGAATGTTAAATTGGGGATTACCAATGGTTTCAACATACAAGGCTTTGGTGTTTTCATCAATCGCTTGACGGAAATTTTCTGGATCATCTCCTTCCACAAATTTGACATTGATTCCCAATCGTGGTAGAGAAACTTTGAACTGGTTATAAGTTCCCCCATAGAGGAAACTGGTAGCAACAATATTATCTCCTGCTTGAGCGATCGTACTTATTGCCAAAAATTGTGCCGCTTGACCGCTTGCAGTTGCTAAAGCTGCTACACCCCCTTCTAATGCTGCAATTCTTTTTTCAAATACATCCTTTGATATTTTTTTAGGAAGGTGATTCCAGCTTCCAATAGTCGGAATGGAGAAAATTTAGTCAACATTACTCTGGTAGTTAGGGTCAATAGAATATTTGGACTGAAGTTAATTGATCACAAAACTACAGTATATCAATCAATTTACCGTATTTTGTACTTAAAGTAGCACATAGAGGTTATTTTTGTTGCTTTTTCTGGTGATCTGTGAGATGCTTGATTTTAAATCTACGTCATCTTTATCAAGATACAGTATTTTGCTAGTTAATCAATGAGTTCGCTATGACAAATAAATTAGAAGGGAAAGTGGCTATTGTTACCGGGGCTTCTTCGGGAATTGGGGAAGCTACAGCGATCGCTTTAGCAGCAGAAGGGGCAAAAGTAGTAATTGCAGCTAGAAGGGGAGAGCGTCTAGAAGCGGTAGCAAAACATATTACTGACAATGGTGGACAAGCATTATCCGTTATTGCAGATATTACCGATGAAGTACAAGTTAAAAATTTGATCCAAAAAGCTCATGCAGAATTTGGGCGTGTAGATATTTTAGTTAACAATGCAGGTATATCATTTCCAGGTAGGATTGAAAATGCAGATCCCGCAAACTGGCGGAAAATGATTGATATTAATGTTTTAGCGTTAATGTACACAACGCACACCGTATTACCTATTTTCAAAGCGCAAAAATCAGGACATATTGTTAATATTTCATCCGTCGCTGGCATTAATTCTAATATTGTCTAGGGCTAATTCTTTAGAAATGCCTCTTGTAAAGTTGAGTAGAGCGAAAGGTGATTTTACCCAAACTGGGAGTTCGGACACCATCAGCAATGGTATGGGGATTATGGACAATTTGCAGGGTTTTGGTATAAAAGGAACGAGTAGCATCATCGGCTAATTCCGGTTCTACACCGATTATTTTACAATTAGGTAAAACTGCTTTTGTCGCAACTGCACAACCAGAAATTAATCCACCACCACCACAACATACTAATAACAAGTCCAGTGAACCAACTTCTTGAATTAGTTCTAATGCAGTTGTACCTTGTCCAGCAATTACATGAGGATGATCATAGGGGGGAATTAAAGTTAATTGGCGTTCTGCTGCGAGATTTTTGGTTAATTCTTCCCTGTTAGTTGTCTCACGGTTATACAAAATGACTTCAGCACCATAACCGCGAGTTGCAGTTTGTTTGACTATTGGTGCATCATCAGGCATAACTACAATAGTGGGAATATTGAGTAATTGGCCAGCAAGAGCGTTGGCGTAGCCCGTCGCAGACATCGCTTGTCCATGATTTCCTGAAGAATAGGTAATAACGCCTTTTATTTTTTGCTGGGCTGATAATTGAACTAAGGCATTATAAGCACCACGAAACTTAAATGCTCCTGTCCGTTGAAAATTTTCGCATTTAAAAAATACTTGGCTTTTAGTCAGTTTATTGAAAGTATTAGAAGTAATTACTGGTGTTTGATGAGCAATACCTAAAAGCCTTTTTTGCGCTGCTTCTACATCAGTAATAGTAACATAATCAGATAATAACATTGTTTTTTATAAAGTAACTCTCACCACTACTAATATTAAGTGAGGTGAGAATCTCGCTTTGTATTTTTTACAAAATCTGGTTAAGGTGCTGGATTAGGATAACGAGTATGAATTGCATCTATTTCTGCGAAAATCTCTTGATCTAAAACCACATTGACACTATCTATATCTTCTTGTAATTGCGCCAAAGTTGTTGCGCCAATAATTGTGCTTTTCACAAACCAACGACTTTTGACAAATGCGATCGCTAATTGAGCAAGTGTAAGATTATACTTTTTAGCAATCTCCACATAAGCCTGCACCGCTTCTTGGACATTGGAACTAGCATTAATATACCAAGGCATCTATATTACCTTCTTCAATATCTACAAATCTAATAAATCTCACAGTTAAACAACCCCGACCACTTATATGAATGCTAGTCCATAACTGTAAGGTCTGGTTTCGGTTTCTAAGTTTGTCAGGAAAAATAAAATCATCTGTGTCTGTTGCTAATGTCAATTCCCAATTTTCAAATGGAGCAGATTGACTAGAACTAAAGCGACGAACATAAAAAGGGAGAGTTTCAACCCCTAAGATATCTAAAATTAGTTCAGTAGCACGTTGATTTCTAATTAGTTGAGTATTATATTGATTTTCGTCAGAATAATTATTTAATGCTTCTTGTCCTTCTAATGTACGAATTAAGTTTTCACTGACTTGTCCTGTTAGTAAATAACCCCAATTTTGGGGTGTATCGTTATTTGGCATATTTTTGTACCCTACCCGACTTGATAATTCGTCTCCTAGTCACAATGCTATGGTATCATGTAAGACAGATATAAATATAACATATTCAAATTTAGGCATGAAACCAAGATACTTACAAACTGCAAGATGGTCTGGAAATTCCCTCTCTGTATACCTCTTGCTTTTTCAATCACATCAATCATAAATCACAGAATACGTCTACCATAAGCTGTAACCAGTACAGCAGCTTCCATATAGTTAAAAACGACACCAGAAGTCCCATAAAAGCTAAACAACGAGTTGATTAACACTTTGAGAGCCGCTTCAGCTTGTTTAGCAGCTAAATCTCTAGCTTTTCCAAACTTTAGGATCAGAACTAATAAATAATTCATACAAAACAATATGAGATTCTTGATTCTTGAGAAACAAAAAACTTGATTTGATATTTAATTTTGTGTCTGAGTAATAAATTTGTTCATCATAAACAGACAAAAATTTCAAAAAATAGCTAGACTAGTTACAAGACTTCACTTATTATGATATGCAGGAAACAGCGACTCAAGTATTGATTCGTGTCTCTAAAAAATGGTATAGAATTCGGTATTTAGATCCTGATACCAGAAAGAGATTAATGTTATTATCAGAAGAAGAATTTGAAGTAGAACTTCAAGGGCTGCTCAAACCCGCAGCTTGACTTCTTTGATTTCACCATTGGCAACTTTTACGTAATCAATTAATTCTTTATATATTAAAGATTTATCTGCCCAGGGTGTTTCATCCCAAAAATTAATATTGCTACAACAAAACGCAAGAATATCAAATAGTTCGCTGTTGATTTTATTAACTACGGTTTCTTTTTGTTTGATTTTATTGATCTCTAAAATTGTTTGGTCAATAGCATCTTGAATGATTGGATTTTTAGGTAAAAGTCTCAGTGATTTTAGTTGTTCTTGTCTAGCAATCAATTCCGGGCTATCCTGTGTTTCCACATTTGAATTTGTAATTGCATATTCCTTAATTTCCCTGTGCCGTTCTACTAAGGTTTGATCTACTGCCAAAATAATATCTGGTAGATAGGTACTAATTTTGTTGCTACAAAAATCATTTCCCATGTTTTCATGTTTTTTGCAACGGACTCTATATGTCGAGTTTCGTTTCTTGCAAAAGCATTTATAACCACAGTCAGCGCAAATAATCTGCCCCGCTAGTGGGAAAATCTCTGTTTCCTTTTTTTCTCTACCGTAGCTGTATTTAGATTTATTCTCGTCAAGTTTTGCAACTATGCGTCTGAAGATATTTTCACTAATTAAAGGTTGGTGAGTATCTTCATGAATATCCCAATTCTCAGGTTTATTTAAATTGTCTTTGATATTGTAGGCGGTACACCCTCTGAGTACAGGGTTTAAAAGCCAGTAACGCAGTCCGGCAGCAGTCCACTTGAGATGATAAGTTTGCAGTAAATATTGACCCGTACTCCTCAATGTAGCCCCATCACCGAGGAAATATTCAATCATCTTGTGAGCGATCGCCCATTTACTAATTCCATTCATCTCAGATAAATCAGGAGCATACTTTTCATCCACGCGACAATAACCAAAAGGTGGACGGGGAGAAGCCTTTTTCTGCTCTCTAAAAAAGTTCATACCATTTTTGATGCGATTAGCGAGTAGCCTAGATTCAAACTCAGCCAATCCAGCCATCTGATTCACAGAAAACCACCCAAAGGGGGAAGATGGGTCAACGGGGGCATCCAAAACCGTGAGTTTGACCTTATACTCCTCAAAGATAGCGATCGCTTTGTGAATCCCCACCACGCTGCGTCCTAGTCGGTCAATTCTAGTACAGATGACTTCGGTGATCTTGCCTTGTTTGCACTGAGCAATCATTTTATTAAATTCTTTCCTCTTATCACTGCGCCCGGACTCAACATCTGAGAAGATGACAATAGCACCCGCCCTTTCTACTCGTGCTGTTTGTTGTTCCAAAGCATTACCTTCATCCTGTTCACGGGTGGAAACCCTCACATAACCTGCTTTCATGATTATTCCTCATACTGCCCATATTGTTAATATAACTCTACTCGTTTGATGCTTCACTCTAAGGCTCAAACCACAGTTCTTTCCTTGGCTGCTGAAAGAGGATCTGTTGAAGATCTAGAACTTCATGAAGTCATGTTGACCGGTTTCCGCGATGTTAAATGTGTGGAATCTGGTGGTCCAGAACCCGGTGTAGGTTGCGCCGGTCGTGGTATTATCACCGCTATTAACTTCCTTGAAGAAAACGGTGCTTACACAGATTTAGATTTCGTATCTTACGACGTACTAGGTGACGTTGTATGTGGTGGTTTTGCTATGCCTATCCGTGAAGAATAAGCTATTTTGTCTAGGGTTTTTGTTAATGCAATTGGTTGGAAACTTTTATTTTTTTATGCCCTATTTTTGCCCTGGGAAATTTTTGGGAAATGGGGTTTTTGTTAGGGTTTATTCTTTTGTTTACCCTATTTTGTCCCTAGTGTCAAGAGAGATACATGATTTTTGATAAATGTGTTACTGATTTTTTGTTTACAATTTAATTGGCAATAGAAATATCTAACCTACCTTATATATTTCCATTATTATTTTCAAAAATGTTATCAAGTTTAGATTTTATGGTGGCATAGGCATCTTCTTTCGTTGGGAACCATTCTGATAAACCTATAGCTATGTTATTCTGATCCTCGTTAGCTACCATAAATTGAGGATGACTATAACATAGCTTGTTGACTGCTAAAGCACTCCAATCTTCATCAATGGAGTCAAGAGAAACTAGAATAGTCCAACCTCTATAATGAGCCATGTGATTTTTGGAGAACGGTCCAATTTGACCTCCAATGTAGATGAGTTGATCTTCTGACCATTTTTCTGAGGGTAAGTCCTCATATATTTTTGTGCCAGAAGTAGAGTTTTTGTATTTTTTGATAGTTTCAATAGCCTTTTCACCATAATCACCACAATAAATAGGCATACATACTCGTTGATAAAGAAATCCATTGGGAACTTGCAATTGATATCTGTCTGTAGCTATATCATAATTATGAATTGCTATTTCTCTTTCTTCAAATATTTTTGTATTTAAAGGATGTTTAGCAAACGGATTCAATAGAATTTGACAACCATCAATTAACGTTTCTTTATATTCGGCTCTTTCAAGACTAAATCTTTCTACTCCTGTTTCATTTTCTGATTCAATAGCTCTAGAACCAGAGAAAATAACAGGGTATTTTCCTCCTTCAGCAATAGCGCGAACTTTACAAAGAGTTGCCCTATTATTAAACATAACTGCACTAATATCAGACATATTAGGATTCGTAAACAAGCCTAGAGAAATATCTACACCTGGTTTTTTTTGTACTTGATATTTTCTGGATTCACCAATAATAATTATTTCGTTTTTCTGGGTATCTTGGATTATCAGGGGTTGGTCATAGGCATAAAGAACACGAACAAGTGCTAAACTGTCCTGAAGAAAAAAGAATGGTTGATCGAATGGAGTAACGCATAGAATAAAAGGCTTATTTTTCACATGATTAAGTTGTGAATATTTTGAAACATACTTTTTGTGTTTCTCTGTAATTGATTGTAAGAGGCGAAGTGTAGATAGTCTTAAAATTTCATCAATGGTGATTTCATCCAGCATACTTAAATCTTTATCCCATTCAGGACGGAAACCTTGAGGTTGATTTGATGTAGTCGCTTCAGCTATAAACTCACCATAAGAAGAAGTTAATATAAAATCTGGAGTGGCATGGGATAGATTAACACTACAACCAAGTTCTTTGAAACAAGCAAAAAGATATAATTCCCAGAATGAAGAGTTAAATGTTGTCTGAAACTCTTTGATAAATTTACCGTCTCTATCCACAAATCTATCTGCCCAATTTTTCAGAACTTCAATCTCTGGTTCATATAGTCCTGATTGAGCAATAAGACGAAAATGTTGATGCTGCTCTGCATCAGGTACAACAGGCGTAAAAATATTCATAATTAATTTATGTTGTAAACAATCAAGTATTATATACATCACTTTATCTCAATAAGTAAGTGATCTTAATAACATAGCAACAGTAATTGTGATCACTGTTTGTAGTTTGTGGATAGTCATGGCATTTCTGGTGTTTTTGGGTTTTGAGAGCGATAGCGAAGCGCGACCTAGGAATCGCATTTCTGGTGTTGTGGATTGTGGAGTGCGATCGCTTCTACTAAAAACGGTATAATACTTTTATTCTCAAGGATAATACTCATGGAAATCCAAGAACTTAAAGCAATAATCAAAGAAAGCATCCGCGAAGTTTTGCGAGAAGAAAGAATGTTGCTCTGTCAAGTCCTTATACCCTATGTAAGTGATGAAGAACAAGAAGAACTAGATGAAATGCTTGGTTCACCATCAGACTATGAAGATGAAGAATTAGTTGATATGACAGAGTGGGTGAAAAATGGCCATAAAATTTCGTAAGAATGCTATTAAGTTTTTAGAAAAAGCAAATCTTGAAGATGCTGAGAAAATCCAGGAAAAAATATCCCAACTTCTATATTTTGTCGAAGAACAAGCCATTATTCCCTTTACAGAACTTGATATTAAAAAAATGAAAGGAGATTGGGAAGGATTTTATAGATTACGTATTGGTAAAATCAGAATTGTCTTTACAGTTAATACCCAATCTGGTGAAGTTGAAATTTTCACAATTGGTACAAGAGGAGATGTTTATAAATAAAAGTTTGTTAAATCAATAAAGAAGTGTGATCTCTTACCAAAATGATCGCAAAGCACGACTGAGCGATAGCGAAGTGCGACCTAGGAATCGCATTTCCGGTGTTGTAGAGGGAACTATTGCTATAATTATAAAGATGGATAAATTATAATATTTTATGGACTACCACAAAATTATCACCATTGAACCCGGCAAACGTAGCGGCAAACCTTGTATTAGAGGAATGCGAATAACCGTATATGATATTTTAGAATATCTTGCAGGTGGTATGACAGAAGCCGAAATTCTCGAAGACTTTTCCGAACTTACTTCAGAAGATATTAAAGCCTGTCTTACTTTTGCTGCTGACCGTGAGAAAAAGTTATTTGTGGCTTCCCTATAAAACTTTTATTAGACGAAAACCTTTCTGATAGGATTATTCCTAAAATTACAGACTTGTATCCGAAATCAGAACAGATGATGCAATTGTTTGGGAATATGCGAAGTTGAATAATTTTGTAATTGTTTCTAAAGACGCTGATTTTCATCAACGCAGTTTACTTTATGGTCATCCTCCAAAATTTATATTTCTGCGTATTGGCAATAGTCCAACATCTAAAATTGTGCCAATTTTGCGAGATAACCTTAACATCATTAAGCAGTTTACCGATAGTCAAGAGGAAAGTATTTTAGTGTTAGTCTAGTCACGCGCTAACTCCTCAGCTAATTCTTCAGGAGTTACTTGAAAAGGTGAAACATGATAACGATTGAGAGCTTCTAAAAATTCGTGACGGCTAACTCCTGCGATTTCAGAACCCTTAGATTGGGAAACTATACCAACTTCATACCATTTGACAGCAGCAGCTAAACGCATTTCTTTCACAAAAGTTTCTGGGTTACTGCGAAGTGCGGAAAAAACATCATTAGGAAGTTCAACGCTAATGTTTATGGTCATAGCATTAATTATGTTGATTGATTTTTATCAGTTTAACATTAATTGAGTGATTGGTGAAAATAATAATGAAAACCAAGTGATTTTTAATTCCTTACTTATCTCCCATTTTTCATCATCCAAACCAACATTCCTAAAATGTCTCCTACTGGAGGTAAAGGATAATCAGACAAATCAATAGTAACAGTATCATCCTCTAACTTTAAAAATCGCCATTGTGTACCACTACTAATTACACCATAAATAACGCTAAGGGGATTATTTTTAGCAGCATTAAATCTTTGCGCGGCGACCATCTCTGCAATACATTGTCCAAACCCAGTTCTTAAATCAGCCTTTTTTGCTTCGACAATGACCATTACAGGTGCTTCAATTTCTAACACTTCAGGAGAATTACTTAATAGAAAATCGCAAATTCCATTAAGTCCCACTGACTCATCAACCGTAAAATCTTCACCCGAAAATAAACTAATTTGCCGATCTAAAATTCTTCTGACCTCTAACAAAACTGGGTAAATAATCCCTTCTGAACGTGCTTTTTCACTAGCAGAACCAGCCAGCGGTAAACTTTCTTCAAGATATGCTTTTAGCATCACAGATGGTTCAATTTTTTCAATAACAGGAATAAAACGCCCACCTTCCTGAGTTTTTAAACCAAAAGCTTCTTTAACCTTACCAATAGATGTAAATTGACTATAAGACATATCTTATAACATTCCTAGTTTTATAAAATTACTCTTTGTGCCTCTGCGTCTGGAGCGTGAGGCTAACTCTTATCTTAACTCAATTTTCATCAAACTATGTCCCATCTGCAACTTCAATCGTTCATTCTCAATTCTTAACCGATCATTTTCCCTTTCCAGGTGAATAACCATCTCTTGTAACTCTTCCGCCTTTGACTTCTTCTTAATAGCTTCTTCAATAGCCACATTGCGATTTTCTAAACTAAACCACTTTTGATAAATTGAAGTGTGCATATTCACAGAATGACCCAAATTATCAGCCGCAGCTTTAATAGGAATCCCCATCAAATGCGCTCTAATTGCCCAGGCGTGACGTAAATCATAGGGTTGAAAGGGAATCTCTACAAATCTAAACCATCTATCTGTACCATGTCGCACGGCATTAAGTTGTTTACTGGTAATTTTATCGGCGATCTTTGCTTTTAATAACTCAATTGCTTCTTGATCATTTTTCAAATTAAAACTCTCAATCCAACGCGGATATAATGGTAATGCTTCCCTGTCTCCAGTTTTACATTCTTCATTTACTCGCCATGTATTCATGGTATTATCTGATGATAACCACCAATCTAAATCAGGTTTAACAAAAATTTCTAATGGTCTTAATCCATAAGTTGCCAACATTCCATATACCCATCTCCATAATTTCCAATTATTTCGATCTTCCCTATTTATTAACTTAGTGGGACGGTTCAAAGCATAGTTTTGAAACCTTAAATATTCTTTCTCAATTTCTAAATCTGTCGGTATATCCCGCTTTCTTTTAGCAGTAGATTGTATTTTAAAGTTATTTAACTCCGGTACTTCTAAACCAGAACATTTACATAACACCCGAATCACCTTAATTAACTCATTTTTCACACTATCTGAAGAACTACAAAATTGCACAGCTTCAATAAAATTAGCATTTATCGCTAGTTTATCCTTCGGTAAATGCTTTTGGGCAATATATTGATAACTATTAAAAGTATTTTCACTTTTCAAAGTCCGTTTTCTAGTTTGAAAATAATTTTCTTCAAAATTTATAATTAAGTCACTAATATTTTGTAAATTAGCTTTAATTCTTGTTTTTCCTAAATATTTATCTGTCCATTGAAATTGTTTTCTAGCAATCAGTTTTCCTAGTTCATAAGCCTCTTCTTCTGCGGTATTCAAGCCATCAAAATTAAAGGGAATATTCAAAGAAATATCATATTGTTTTGTACCGCTACCGTTTTTATCAATATCCCCTGGTTTAATAGGTAGGGTACTTCTCAACTGTAAACAATTACCAGATTTTCGGATATAAACACAAACCTTAGCTGCTTTTAGTCTAGTATTTACCGCTTTTAATTCCGTCTGTAACTTAGTTGTGATGTGAACTTCTTGGTCATTTACTGCTTGCATTCTACCTAAATATCCCCCATCCGTGATAGCTGTTGGTTGAAAATCGGCAAATGCTTCCTGTGATCTGTTCATACCCTAGATTCACCCTAATAAAAAAACTGTCCATTTCTGACAATGATCGCAGTAAACATTGTAGAAAATAAACACTTTACGTGAATTTAGATTATATCAATAGTCCTACCCGTGAAGGTAAAGCACAAGAAATCTACATCGTTACATCAGGTGAAATGATGGCGATGTACGCTGCAAACAACATCGCTCGTGGTGTACTTAAATATGCTCACTCCGGTGGAGTTCGTTTAGGTGGTTTGATCTGTAACAGCCGTAACACTGACCGAGAAATCGAATTAATCGAAACCTTGGCAAAACGTTTGAACACTCAAATGATTCACTACGTTCCCCGCGACAACATAGTTCAACACGCTGAACTACGTCGTATGACAGTGAACGAGTATGCACCTGATAGCAAACAAGCTAACGAATACCGCGAATTAGCTAAGAAGATCATTAACAACAAACACCTCACCATCCCTACACCTATCGAAATGGAAGAGTTGGAAGAATTGTTAATCGAATTCGGTATTCTTGAAAGCGAAGAAAATGCTGCAAAATTGCTTGCTAAATAAGCATAATTCGCTACGAAGAAAGAATTTTTAGCACCAGGAAAAAGGCAGAGAGCATCACATCAAAAGCTCTCACCTTTGACCAACATTTCCTCTATCACAATAGGGGACTTAATGTCCCCAAACACCTCAACCTCATCCCTAATTCCGTTCCTTTAGGAGCAAGAGAGACTAATAATGACTCCTCCAGATGACAAGAAGATTGTTGAACAAAGAAAAGAACTAGTTAAAGAAGTTCTCAAAGCTTACCCCGAAAAAGCTGCTAAGAAGCGTGAGAAGCATTTAAATGTATATGAAGAAGGTAAGGCTGATTGTGGTGTTAAATCTAACATCAAATCTTTACCTGGTGTAATGACCGCTCGTGGTTGTGCTTACGCAGGTTCTAAAGGTGTGGTTTGGGGTCCTATCAAGGACATGATTCACATCAGTCATGGTCCTGTAGGTTGCGGTTACTGGTCTTGGTCTGGTCGTCGTAACTACTACTTAGGTACAACAGGTATTGATACCTTTGGTACTATGAACTTCACCTCCGACTTCCAAGAACGCGACATCGTGTTTGGTGGTGACAAGAAACTCACTAAATTAATTGAAGAATTAGACGTATTATTCCCTTTAAACCGTGGGGTTTCTATTCAATCTGAATGTCCTATCGGTCTAATTGGGGATGACATCGAAGCAGTAGCTAGAAAAACATCCAAAACCATCGGTAAGCCAGTTATTCCTGTCCGTTGCGAAGGTTTCCGTGGTGTGTCTCAGTCTTTAGGACACCACATCGCTAACGACATGATTCGTGACTGGGTATTCCCCAGAGCAGACAAGGCTAAGAAAGACGGTACTCTCAAGTTTGAAGGCACTCCTTATGACGTAGCCATCATTGGTGACTACAACATCGGTGGTGACGCTTGGGCCAGCCGGATTTTATTAGAAGAAATCGGTTTACGCGTTGTTGCTCAATGGTCTGGAGACGGTACAATCAACGAAATGTTGATGACCCCCAACGTGAAGATGAACCTTATCCACTGTTACCGCTCGATGAACTACATCAGCAGACACATGGAAGAGGCTTATGGTATACCTTGGTTGGAATATAATTTCTTTGGACCTACCAAGATTGCAGCATCTTTACGTGAAATTGCTTCTAAGTTTGACGCAAAAATCCAAGCAAATGCTGAAAAAGTAATTGCTAAATACCAACCCACAATGGATGCGATTGTTGGTCAATATCGCCCCCGTTTGGAAGGTAAGACAGTTGCAATGATGGTTGGTGGTCTACGTCCTCGTCACGTTGTTCCCGCTTTCCAAGATTTAGGAATGAAGATGATTGGTACAGGTTATGAGTTCGCTCATAATGACGACTATAAACGTACTACTCACTACATCGAAAACGGAACAATCGTTTATGACGACGTTACCGCTTACGAATTTGAAGAGTTCATCAAAGCATTGAAGCCAGACTTAGTTGCTTCTGGTGTGAAAGAGAAGTATGTCTTCCAAAAAATGGGTCTTCCTTTCCGTCAAATGCACTCTTGGGATTACTCCGAACTTGGTAACGTCGGTGGAAAGGTGCGTTAATTTGAGGTTTTTTGGTTGGGGAATTAAGAGAGTTTAATTTTTTAGACTAAATGAAATTTATTATGTTCTATAATAACATTGTTTGTGGATAACTGCAAGTAGTAAAAGTCTGATTTTATTTGGGTTTGAGATAGTAGTTAAATTTTGATAATGGGTGATTTTGTTATGTAGAAAAACTTTTCTAGGTTGATTTTTTTAGATTAAATTTATATAAATGAGAGAGAAAAACAGAAACAGTCTTTCATGTTAATCATGACAATCAAAAATGTAGAACAAGTCAAAATAGCTTTTATCCATCTACTGCTTTGATTTAAAACATGAGTGTAAATCATTGTTATTTTAACATCAGTATTGCATAATAGCAGTATTCATTATAGCGGTTATTGGTTGAGTGAAATACAAGAACCCCTCCTCGCTTGCGAGGAGGGGGCTAATGATGTATCTCATTCAAGTGCATACCGCTGTAAAATCAATTCACTGTTGTTTATTTTTGTTTAGACATAAAGAAAAGGAGAATTAGTAAATATGACCTCTCGCAAGAAATCAGGGTCTAACTCGCCTAAAACACCTGAAATTGGCTCAATTTTATTTTATTACCTTGTGGGTGCTGGTTTGATTGCATTTGCTTTGATAGGTGCATCAGCATTGGGCAATCCGCTAATTGTTACAGGGGTAATCGTAGTAGTTTCTGCGTGTATGATTTTCATTTCCACTCCAACGGGAAGAACCTTTATTGCAAAGTATTCTGCAAAATACTTAGTTGAAGAAATTGTACCTGCTCAAAAAGTAATAAGTCAGGAGAAGCTCTTTCAAGAACTTGCAAAAAAAAGGTTATTGGCTGCAAATGAGAAAATTGTCTTTTACCAGTGGGCAACGTATCAGGGTGGAGTTGCTGGACATCCAAAGGCATCAACGTCATACGGAATGTCAGTCGTTCTTGATAAGGCTTTTACTTTCTATGATCAACAGATAACAATCAAGATTCCTTACGAAAATATTGTTGAAGCAAAATTAGAGAATTTTCAAGTTGGCTCTATTCGAGGAATATTGGGATCTGGTGCAGTAGCGGTACAACTCCAGTTGACTCAAAATATCCTTTCTATTCGATATATGGATACAAAGGGAGTTGAGCGGAATGCAAAATTTCAAGTCAATGGTTCTAGGACGATTCCAGGTGAAGGAGAACGCGCTCGTGAGTTTTTGAACTATCTGCTTGAGTTCAAAGGTGATTTTGTAAGTACGTCTGTTGCACCTGATCCCGGAACACAGCTTGAGAAACTTAAAGCACTAAAGGATAAAGGAATAATTTCTGAAGCCGAGTTTCAAGCTAAGAAAGATAAATTGCTGGAGCAGATGTAATGGAGGTATTGATAAAATACTTGTCTGATAAAGATTATGGTTCTACCGATCCCCTTGTAATTAAATATCCCTTTTACAGCACTTCCCGATGTTATGAGGTACAAGACTGAGATCAATGGAATATGCTGTAATTTGAAAAAATAATCATCAATTACATCCTGTAAATCCTAAAATCCTGGATATCCTGATTCTGACAAATGCTACAATTAATAAACCATCAAAAGGAGTAAACAAAATGGCAACTAGAATCAATATTAATCCAGATATTTGCAACGGACGACCTATTATTGCTAACACTCGAATTCCTGTACAAACGATTATGGAGTTTTTAGGTGCAGGTGATTCCATCGAGGAAGTTCTGGAAGAGTACCCCACTCTGAAACGAGAAGATATTTATGCTTGTATCCAATTTGCGGCGAAGTTAATGGCGAACCACTATGAAGTGAGAAAAATCGCATGAATGGATTTTTATTTGATGAAAATCTCCCTATTAAAATCCAATTTACCCCATCTTTGCCCATCATCCATGTTTCCATTTTAGGTGATAGTCCAAATGATAGCCAAATTTGGGAGTATGCGAAGGAAAAAGAATTAGTGATTGTTACTAAAGATGCAGATTTTTCAGATCGGCTGATGGTTGATTTGTTCCCACCTAAAATAGTACATCTGCGTTTTGGGAATATGCGAAAACGTGAATTTCACTCATTTCTAGCTCAGGTTTGGCCAGAGATTGAAATGTTAGTGATTGATCACAAGTTAATTAATGTTTATTTAGATCAGATAGAAGCATTTAGATAATTGGGGGATTTTACATGAAAATAGTGATGTGCGAAGAAACCTCCGCACTAATCCTTGATTTTATTCGTGGATAGTCACTTTGATCATTTTAACTGGAGTTTTGGGGCGATCGCATAACAATAATCATAAATTACATCCTGTAAATCCTAAAATCATGGATATCCTGATTCTGACAAATGCTACAATTAATAAACCATCAAAAGAAGTAAACAAATCTCAACTTGATCAAATTAGGTGCAATTATTGGGATTTTAATTGATCCTGATGAAGAAACTGTTACAGTTTATCGTCATCAAGGTGAACTAACTATTTTAAATAATGGCGATATTTTAACTTTACCAGAACTTTTTCCAGGTTGGGAATTAGCCGTTTCTGAATTATGGACTCCTATTTTTACTCAAGAAGAAATAGAAGGCTTAACAGGAGATAAGGGGATTGAAGAAAAGAATTAAAAAATCCAAACATTCTCTAGAATTTTACACCCACTTGACCATTAACTCCTCGCACAGAATTGTAACCAGCACCCACAAAAACATGATTGCTAGTGACTACTTGTACACCACCAGAAACAGCCACTCCTTGATCTTCCGAATACCAACCAAGTCCAACATAAGGTGAAATCACTGGTAAACTCACAAATTTTAAAACATCTGCTCCCACAGCACCTCCGGGTCCTCTTCCTACTTCAACACCAAAACCTAAAACCTTAACACCCGCACCATAAGTAACTTCACTATCTTTACCTCCCACTGTCACCCAAGGTTGCGGTAACAGTTGAGCAGTAACCTGATTAGGAGTAAATATATTTAAACAAGTTAGGGATGAAATAACTATTTTGATCATCAATGCTTTTTTCATTGTTGTTCTCCTCTACTACCACTGATATCGTAACATTTTCATAAACATAATTAGAAATTTTTTTGGTGTTGTGTAAGTATAACTTAACATTTTCGGATTCATGTTATAATTAACAAATAATTACTTGGTATCATATCATGATGATTACTCAAGCACTGGAATTACAACCTAACATCTTAGAAGATATATCAGAAGATATCATTTTCCCCCCCAGTGACCTATATAGTGATGAACCTCCCGTGGAAACAGAACTGCATCTCGAACAAATAATGCTCTTAATAAAATCTCTCAAATGGTTATGGAAAGAGAGAACTGATTTTTATGCTGTTGGAAATCTGAGTATTTACTATAGTCCTCATCAAAAGAAATCAGAAGATGTGAGAGGTCCAGATTTTTTCGTAGTTTTAGGAACAGAACGGAAAACTAGAAAAAGTTGGGTAGTGTGGGAAGAAAATGGTAAATATCCTAACCTGATTGTGGAAATTCTCTCACCAACCACAGCTAAAACTGATAGAGAAACTAAAAAAGAACTTTATCAAGATACTTTCCGCACACCTGAGTATTTTTGGTTTGATCCCTATACTTTAGAATTTGCAGGTTTTTATTTAATACATGGTAAATATCAACCTGTAGAACCCAATGAAAAGGGACATTTATGGAGTCAAGAATTAGGTTTATATTTAGGAATTGTTCAGGGTTTATTAAGGTATTTTACACCAGATGGAGATTTAGTTCCCACACCGGAAGAAAGTGCAGAATTTGAAGCCCAAAAAGCAGAAATCTCTAATGAAAAAGTTCAACGGTTAGCAGCAAAGTTGCGAGAATTCAATATTGATCCAGATGCAATTTAATTTAGATCCCTTACTTCTTAGAGAAGTTCGGGATCTATTTCATATTTATTTTGGACTATAGGGCAGAGAAGAATGGTGTACAATAATACGCAATTTTCCATCACCACCTCTAATAAACTGCCAGGTTTTATCTACTGTTGTGACTTTACCTGTTTTATCAGTTATGGAAACATTACCCATAGTGGTAGCAGTATTACCAACAATAAAAATACCAGCGTTGCGAATTTCCACCTTTCGCCATCCTTTGAGAGCAAAACCAGTATCTTTAGGGAAGGAAGAATCACCACCCACAAAATAAGACAAAGCTCCTTTGTGTGTCGTACGGAAGGTCTGGTCTCCAGTTGTCAAGGTTGGCTTGAACAACACCAATCCCGATTGATAAGCATATGCTTTATCTATTATATTGTCAGCCAATGTTCTAGCAGCGGCTATCCCCTTTTCATCATAGGTGGTACTGATAGAAACCAGTGCTTCACCCCAGGCTTTTTGAGCAGCCAGCACTTCAGCCTCAGTAATGGATATATTAACTACTGATGTCTTAGAATTTGATGAGGCCGGCTTAGTGGTGGTACTATTAACTTGACCATGAGCTATTGATGGCGCAGTAACCAACAAGGCTATAGTAGCAGCGGTTACAGAAAAATTGACTTGTAATTGTTTAAAGGGGTTGGTATGCATACTAACAGGAAATATCAAAGGGGAAGTTAAAAAACGTCTCAACAACATCTAACAACCTTGTGCCAAATCAGTCCAATATTTACTATAAATAGTTACCATCAGTAATCATCTATTCTACCATTTAATGACCTAGAATTAGCCATTTCAATGTGTGTTAATTTTCTGCTTAACGGGTGACAAGGCGGTTGATGAGATATAGCCCACATTCCGCACCCCCCGGTGTCACAATCGGTAATTTCGGATTTTTGAATACATTAAAGGATAATTTTTATAC
>JAKOGY010000004.1 GCA_028658405.1 Dolichospermum sp. ST_sed8
CACGAAGGAAGAAGGAAGAAGGAAGAATCAAAATGGCAACGAATGAACCCGTCAATTAGTTCTTGACAGACTACTAGATATATCCAAAAATTAAATATGCGTTCTCGATAACCGATGTAGAGACGTTCCATGGAACGTCTCTACATTATTATTCATTATTCGGAAATGTCTACTCAGCCCAAGCGATTAATCTGGGTTCGTAAGGACTAGAAAGGTATTGATTTCGAGGTAAGACACGCAAAGATAAACCTTGCAAACCAGAAGTTGTGTAAGTGATATTTACAGTATAAACACTTAAATTTTCTGCCTCTTGCCCTTGATAATCCATTACCACAGGTACAGCGTTAACGATATCACCATTGGCATCAATAGAACCTTGATATAGTTCTACCTGCACATCATCATTACTCAAAGTTGCTAAATCCACCTTAGCTTTCACAGCTACAGTTTGATTAACTTCAATATCTGATGCTGCGGATACGTCAATATCTTTGATTTTGATGTTAAACCAGTGTTCACCTAATTTTGCTCTCCAAGCCGCTAATTCCTTGGCTGGGGCATAATTATCAACTGTGAGGGTATGATAGCGATCGCTTGCCGGGAAATAAGCTCTCATTGCATATTCTCGCACCATCCGGGCTGTATTAAAGAAAGGACAATTTAACCGAATTGCATCTTTCATTTTTGCTACCCAAGGACGAGGTAAACCATCCTCATCACGATGATCATAGAACAGGGGGACAACTTCCTTCTCCAGCAACTCATAAAGGGCGTTAGCTTCTATCTCATCTTGATAGTTAGGATCTTCGTAATTCTCACCATGTCCGATAGCCCAACCGGTGCGAACATAATCCGCTTCATCCCACCAACCATCAAGGACACTGAGGTTTGGTAAACCATTCATAGCCGCTTTCATGCCACTTGTCCCAGAGGCTTCACGAGGACGACGGGGAGTATTTAACCAGATATCACAACCTGCTACCATCAAACGGGCAATGTGAATATCATAGTTAGGGACAAACACCACCTGTTTTTCTAAGTGGTGTTCATGGATAAAGTGGTTAATATCCCGAATTAATTCTTTACCAGGGATATCTTTGGGGTGTGCCTTACCAGCAATCACAAACTGGACTTTGCGGTGTTTATTACTGAGTAAAATCCGTTTGATTCTGTCCAAATCACGCATCCATAAAGTAGCGCGTTTGTAGGTAGCAAAACGACGAGCAAAGCCAATAGTGAGAACATTAGGATCAAGCACTTCCTGTGCTTGGGCAATATCAGAAGCAGAAGCACCGCGATCGCGCAGATGTTTAACTAAATGTTCTCGCACGTATAACACCATATCCAAACGGCAACGTTCATGATTGCGCCATAACTCCTCATCGGGAATTGCATCCATGCGTTCCCATAATTGGTTTTCTGGTGGTGCTGATGACCAATTTGGACCAAGATAGCGATCGTATAACTCCTGGGTAGATTTACTCACACAACTGCGAGCATGGACACCATTAGTAATCGCCGCAATTGGCACTTCTGCCACAGGAACTTTTTGCCACAAACCTTGGAACATTTCCCGGGAAACTACACCGTGCAACTGTGCCACACCATTGGAGAATGTCGCCATTTTCAGGGCTAATATTGCCATACTGAAGGGACTGGACAAATCACCAGTATTTTCTCTTCCCAAACCTAAAAACTGCTCTTTCGGTAAACCAAAGATATCTGCATAGTAACCCAGATAATGCAAAATCTTGTCGGGGGAAAATAAGTCAATCCCAGCAGGAACTGGAGTATGGGTAGTGAAGATATTACTAGAAGATACTACCTGTTTAGCTTCTCTGTAACTCAGCCCTTTTTCCTGAATGAAAGTGCGAATGCGTTCTAAAGCAGAGAAAGCCGCGTGACCTTCATTCATGTGGTAAGCAGTAACTTCATATCCTAATGCTTTCAGCATTTGCACCCCACCTATCCCCAGCATAATTTCCTGGTGGATACGCATATCTATATCACCACCATACAATTGATCGGTGATATCGTGGTCATAAGCCTTGTTAGGTTCGATATTAGTATCAAGCATATACAAAGGTACTGTTCCCACCTGAACACGCCAAACTCTTGCATATACCTTGCGTCCGGGATAATCTACCGCAATCTGTAGTTCTGTACCATCGGGATTGCGTTCCAAATGCAAGGGCATATTATAGAAATCATTAATCAGGTAGCGTTCCTGTTGCCAACCATCAGCATTAAGATACTGGGCAAAGTAGCCTTGTTGATACAGTAATCCTACCCCTACTAGTGGTAATCCCAGATCACTAGCGGATTTGAGATGATCTCCTGCCAGTACACCTAAACCACCAGAATAGACAGGTAGGCAATCTACTAACCCAAATTCAGCGGAAAAATAAGCGTAACATTCTTTTGGTTGCTGATTTCTTTGTTTATTATACCAAGTGCGCTCTTGCAAATAATCTTCTAATTGACGTGCTGCTCGATCTAGTTGTGCTAAAAAACCTTCATCTTCCACAACTTCTAAGAGTCGGCTTTGGCTGATAGTTCCCAGCATTAACACTGGGTTATGGTGGCTAGATTCCCACAAATCGGGATCTAAACGCCGAAATAGGTCTTTACTCTCCACATTCCAATCAAAATGGAGATTATACGCCAGTTTCCGTAAAGGTTCTAGTCTGGACGGTAGCGAAGGAGATACGTTAAAGGTGCGAATTGGCTGCATAGTATACTAAAATAATTTACCAAAACTTTAAATTTAGTCATAGCAGGGAACGGGGAAAAGGAAAATGGAAATTTAATAAAGAATAAATTATTTTGCTACCCGTTAACTGCCCTAACTACAGTTATTGTTGACTGTTTTTACCTAATCTTGCCAACTCTTTATCCTCTATTTGTGATGGTTTGGTGACTTTATGAAGAATTGAAAACTTTTTGATTTTTGTTCGGCGAAAATGGGTATCTGGGGGGTTGACAATTGATTTTAAATTTGTTATCATGAAATTGATAAGGAAGAATTATCTTTAAATTATATTTAATAGACATAGACCGAATTTAAATATGCGTAGCCTGAAACCTTTGTAGGGACAATTCATGAATTGTCCCTACATTCTTTTTTACCAGATGTCTATTGAATTCTGTAGAACCGCCTACCATTACAGATGCAGTTGTTTTTTGGCATAAACAAACGAGATATAGCAATCCTATTTGATTTGTGAACGTTGCAAGGTTTAGATCCCGACTTCTTAGAGAAGTCGGGGATCTAATTGTTCATAACTGATTTAGGATTGCTATATGAGGGTTTTTGATAAAACTTTGTAAAAAAAAAGACAAAGTTATTATCGAGAGTATACTGATATATAGCTTAATTAAAACACGGATACAAAGATTTATCCTCATGAAACTATCTCAGATTCTGCCATTAGTTATTGTTAGTGGTGCTTTATCCACTAGCCTCGTCGCATGGGAAAAGCCAGCACAAGCAATCCAAGGATTCAATTTCAGTTTTAACAATTAATACAGATTTGGGATGTGGGATGCGATCGCCATTACCCCAAAAATGTTAAATTAATATATGTATTAGCAAAAGTCGAATAAATGACGAGATTTATACATGACCAATTCGCCAAAGATTATTTAGAAGAACTACTAAAACCTTATGGAAAAGTAGAAGCACCCAGTCATGTATCTGGAGAAATCCGAGAGATAGATGTATTATTTACACCATTTCCTGAACAAAAAGCCGATATAACATTATTAGGGTTATTAGGTAAACTAGCCACCACACCTGCCATATTTGAACCATTTCGCAATCCAGCCTCAACAGAAGAAATATGTGATTGTCTATTAAAATTATTAGAAGTTAGAGGTGCATTAAAACGAGAAGCAAAACGTAATGCAACCAAAATAGCAGAAAGTAATTTTCCTAAATTATGGATTCTCACACCCACAGCGTCTAAGAAACTGCTATCAGGATTTCATGGTACATTGGCATCAGATTCTTTACCAGGAATATACTATTTACCAGAGTCTTTACGCGCAGCAATTATTGTCATTCATCAATTACCAACTATTTCAGAAACATTGTGGTTAAGACTTTTGGGCAGAGGAACGGTACAAAAACGAGCAATTGATGAATTAGCTGCGTTACCATC
The DNA here is from genome assembly GCA_028658405.1 of Dolichospermum sp. ST_sed8. GTDB lineage: Bacteria > Cyanobacteriota > Cyanobacteriia > Cyanobacteriales > Nostocaceae > Dolichospermum. The sequence goes on from JAKOGY010000004.1 coordinate 4,164, forward strand.
AAATCAGCCTTATGTGAAAATCACATTAGAATTACTTTACAACCTGCAACAGAATTTGAGAATAAATCAAAGTCCAGAAATAGAAACAGAAGATAGGGAGTTGATTATGAGATTAGCGCCACTTTACCAACAAGATCGAGAACTCGCTAGACAAGAAGGACTACAAGAAGGACTGCAACAAGGAGAACAACGAGGACTACAACAAGGAGAACAACTTCTGATTATCCGTCAGTTAAATCGCCGAATTGGTGAAATGGACTCATCATTAATTCAACAAGTCCAAAAATTACCTGTTGAACAACTAGAGGAATTAGGAGAAGCCTTGTTAGATTTTACCTCAGTTACAGATTTACAAACTTGGTTACAATCTGTTAGCTAATCTTTTTTATAAGACCGTTTATGACGTTTTCATGACTTTGTTAAGAATTGAAAACTTTTGGATTTTTGCTGCCGAAAATAGGTAGTTAGGTGGTTGACAATTGATTTTAAATTTGTTATCATGAATCTGATAAGGAAGAACTATCTTAAAATTATATTTAATAGATATAGACCGAATTTAAAGATACTTGACATCAAACCCTTGTGGTAGAGACGTTCCATGGAACGTCTCTACTTTTTTGGAGATGTCTATTGAATTGTGTAGAACCGCTTACCATCACGGAGGCGGTTGTTTTTTGGTTTCGATAAAACTTTGTAAAAAAAAGACAAAGTTGCCATCGAGAGTATACTGAGGAATAGCTTAAATTGAAACACAGATACAAGGATTTATTCTTATGAAACTATCTCAAATTTTGCCATTAGTTATTGGTAGTGCTGTTGCGGGTGTTGTTGCAAGTATGTCTCCAGCACAAGCCATAACCTGGACTTTGAATAATGTCCAATTTCAAGATGGAGCGATAAAAAATTTATACCGAAAATAAGTAATTGAGGTTACATAAAACCACAAAATTATGTATTTTGTTTAACCTAATTTTTTTTGATGAAACTGGTTCACTCTAGCCAAAATATGTTATGCTTAATAGCAATTGTTCTTAACCAACAATTCTGTAATTGAAATTGTAATTTAGTTAGCCTATAAATCATTTGTGTGCAACATGATTAGAGCCAGATACTCTACAAGTTATTTACAAGAAAGCCGCCATAGCAGTCGCGGTAGTGCTTTTTTGTTTGCACCAATGGTGAATTTTAACATCATGGCAGACGTGGGAGATACTCCACCTTAGTAGCTTTTATTTAGAAATAATTATCCCAATTGAATAACGATTAAATTGTAACGCGAGAAAGGTGATTCTAGCACTACAAATACCTACGGAGATTTATTGTTGTTGAAACACAACTATTTAATGCCATTTGTGATCAAAATATGGCAAAAATCTGCTGGTAATTTATCTGCAAGAACATTTCTTTATGCCTAGTTGCATTACCAACTGTCTCAACTTTCCCGATCCAGTAAAATTTGATATGTTTACCCAATCAATCTCCTTGTTAGAGATTAACCACTGCTATGCACTGAGATGAGCTAGTGAATTTATGCAACCAAGAAAAATGTAACTAAAGTTGCTGATTAATTCAATAGATGTGCATATAGAAATGATCCTAAAGTTAGGTGAAATAATTTAGCTGGGTATCATTTTAAAACTGTTAAAAATCATGTTTTTTCAGTAATTGAGTAAACAATTTACAACTGTAGGCACATTTATACATTTGCCATAATCGGGAATTTTATAGATATTTTGGGATTTTTAGGGATAAACTTACTCGCTTCTAATATCGAGGAAAATCATTTTTGATCTTCCTTATCTCCAGCTTGACCAAAAATAATTTATTTACGAGAGATGTACCATGATTAACCAAAAATATTCTGCAAAAATCCAAAGATTCCAAGAACTATTAATCACTACTTTATTAGGAGATATACCAACAATTGCTATGGGACTACAGCTAAGAAAATTGGTATACAAAAATATTTTTGGCAGCATGGGTGATGAAGTTTTCATTCAACATGGAGTGGATATAACTGGAAGTTCATTTATCGAAATTGGTAACGGAGTTAATATCTTTAAAGGTGTGCGCTTAGATGCCAAAGGACATCAAAACAATAGAATGTATATTAGTAATCAAGTTACAATTGAGCGAAATGTAGATATCGGATGTATGGATAATACTTCTATATATATTGGCGAAAATACTTACATAGCTCCTGGTGTATGTATTTCTGGTCCTGGAGATATTTGCATTGGTAAAAACTGCATGATAGCATCTCATTCTGGAATCTATGCCAACAATCATCTGTTTACAGATTTGTCAATACCTATAAGAGAGCAAGGTATTACCCGTGAGGGAATTATTATTGAAAATAATTGCTGGTTAGGGCATGGAGTTACTGTATTAGATGGAGTTACCATTGGTGAAGGTAGCATTATTGGTGCAGGTGCAGTGGTCAGTAAAAATATTCCCCCCTACTCTATTGCGGTAGGTGTCCCGGCAAAAGTTATCAAATGTCGAGTTGCAAACGTAACTTGTAATTCATGACTTATAATTTTTAACACAGGGTTAATACTTAATACATAAAATATACGTAGGGTGGGCATTGCCCACCAAAATCAAGATATTATCGACAATACCCATGTTCTTTCTCTAAAGGTGCAAGATCCAGGTAAAATAAACTAGATATCCGTTCTGCATCGCAGAAAGTACATCTTCTATTTACTATTTGGCAAATTTTTGGGAGTTAGTTCTATGTTGAGTTTAAAAATCGCTGTTTATATTGTTGTAGGCTTGTTTGTCAGCATTTTCATCTTCGGTTTGTTGTCCAATGACCCAGCCCGTAACCCTGGTCGTCGGGATTTAGAATAAATTTCCAGAAATCACCCGTAGTGGCTGGAAGGTGGAAACAAGCTAATATGTAATTTAACCTTCCGGCTATTTTTTGCTTTTTGGTCAGCTTGAAAATATGTTTCATCCAGTATTACCACCGCCTCAGCTACCTCCAAGTTTTGAAGATTCAAAACCTGTTGATCATCTCAATCTCGCTGCTGCTGCTGTTGTCAAGGTTAAAACTGATGGACGAAAATTGATAATTGTCGGTAAGAATCAAGATCACAATTATCAATCAAATATCAGCCCAATCAATGATGAAGTTAGTCATAAAAATCAATTATTTCCTGATCAATCGCCAGTTTTAGTAGAAACATCAACTCCCCCAGCGCAGCCTAGTAATGTGCATTTACAGGAATCAGAGGGAAAATTTCATCTGTCTATTGGTGAAAATAAACCTGATGTCGCACCAGTACAAAATATTATTGAATTTAAGCTGCGGAATTCCGAAAATCAAGAGTTAACACCTACTACTGGAGAATTTCCACCATCACCCTCACTTCCAGTACCAGAGAAGATTCCAGCGGGAAAAGGCAGGGTTGTTGAGGTAATTGCCGATCGCCAGGAGTATGATGAGAAAAGGCGAATTGTCACTGCTGATGGTCATGTTGTAGTTAGATTTGATGGAGCAGTAATTGATGCCGATACCATGCAAATCAATTTGGATAATTTGATTGCGGTGGGGGAAGGTAATGTGGCTTTAACTAGAGGTAATCAGGTACTCCAAGGAAAACGTTTTACTTATAATTTTATTCAAGATAATGGGGATTTAGAAAACGGTAAAGGAGAACTTTATATCCCCAGCGCAGCAACAGATTTTGCTTTTTCACCGCCGCTCCCTACAGATATTAGCGCGGGGGGTGTATCTAGCCAGCCTTTAAGTAATCGAATTCGCGCTAATCAACCTTTAACAGGTGTGAACAGTCCAGGGGGAATCCAATTTGGTGCTAGTGGTCAATCAGACGTGCAAAATGTGGCCACACCTAAATCTGGGGGGATGGTTAAACGGTTACGTTTTGAAGCCCAACGGATTGAATTTTATCCCCGTGGGTTTCAAGCACAAGATGTGAGAATTACGAATGATCCTTTTTCACCTCCTGAATTAGAAGTCAGGGCAGATAAAGTGACTGTAACTCGAGAAGCACCGTTGATAGACCGGATTACTACCCAGCGGCAAAAATTGGTTTTTGATCAAAAAGTTGTTGTGCGGATTCCTGTTAATAGTCGAAAAATAGATCGTCGGCCACGCCAAGTAAATCCTACTGTTGTCTCTCCTGGTTTTGATACTAGTAAACGGGGTGGTGTTTATGTAGAACGCAGTTTTGAAGCGATTAATACTAATCAGAAACGCTGGACTATTACACCCCAGTTTTATATCCAAAGGGCATTGAACAATGGCGAGAATGTAGCTAGTTTATTTGGTGCAAAGACTAAGCTGAGTGCTGTTTTGGGGGCGAAAACTATTCTAGAAGGTGCGGGAGAGTTAACTAGCTTTGATTTTAATCAGGTGGAAGACAGTTTGCGGGGAAGTTTGCGGTTACGCCAAATATTGGGTAATGTAAATCCTTATACATTGAGTTTAGAATCTAGTTACCGCGATCGCTTGTACAATGGTAGTATTGGGTATCAAACAGTACAAAGTAATATTGGTGGCATTATCACTTCTCCAGTTATTCCTTTAGGTAAGAGCGGTATCAATCTTAGTTATCAAGGTGGCGCTCAGTATATAGATGCAAACACAGACCGTCAGGATTTACTCTCACCAGTGCGAAAAAATGATCGCATCTCTCTGAGTCGTTTACAAGGGAGTGTGGCCTTGAGTAGTGGTATCAATTTGTGGCAAGGAAAACCATTGCCAGCTACAGCTACAGAAGGATTAAAATATACCTCTAATCCTGTTGTACCATATTTGCAAGCGATCGCAGGTATCACGGGAACTACTAGCTATTATAGTAGCAGCGATAACCAAAGCACTTTAATTGGTACTATCGGTTTAGTGGGACAGATTGGGAATTTTTCTCGCCCTTACTTAGATTATACCGCCTTTAATCTCACCTATTCTCAAGGAACTAATAGCGGTTTATCACCCTTTCTCTTTGATCGTTCAGTTGATAATAAAGTCCTGAATGCAGGTCTTTCTCAGCAACTTTATGGACCATTGCGGTTAGGCTTGCAAACATTATTGAATTTAGACACAGGCAAAAGTACAAGTACGGATTATATTATGGAATACAGCCGTCGCACCTATGGTATTACCTTGCGTTATAATCCTGTTCTACAATTAGGCGGCTTTAATATTCGTATTAGTGATTTCAACTGGACAGGTGGTACAGATCCATTTTCTACTGGCGAACTTAAACCCGTTGTTGGTGGTGTAATTCGTCAAGATAATTGAAAATCTGTAGGGGCGCAAGTCCTGCGCCCAAAAACCCAAAAACTCACTTCAAAACTAGTAGTCTGTCAAGAACTAATTGACGGGTTCATTTGTTGCCATTTTGATTCTTCCTTCTTCCTTCCTTCGTGTTCTTCGTGGTTCGTTTCTTATCCGTCAAAATTTATTTGACAGACTACTAGACAGCAGGGCAGTTTTACTCCTGACTCCTGCTGTGTAATGGTAAAGAAATTGTAAATGTCGTCCCCACATTGATTTTACTTACCATGTTAATTTGTCCTTTATGGGCATCAACACATCTTTTCACAATTACTAAACCCAGACCATCACCTTGAATTAATTCAACATTAGAAGCCCGATAGAAGGAATTAAAAATCTTGTTTTGGTCATTTTGAGGTATGCCAATTCCTTGATCTTGAATCTTAAAAGTGGCTAATTTAGCTATATGATCACAACTAAGTTCAAAGTAAACCTTAGCATTTGCTGGTGAATATTTAATTGCATTAGAAATTAAGTTTATAAACAAGTGATATAATAGTCCTCCATCCATTACAGCATTTGTATTTTGACTATTACAAGTAAAAACTATTTCATGTCTATTATCTTCAATGAGTTCAAAGTCTTCAATTAGCTCTTGACAAAATTTTTCTAAGTTAATTGGTTCAGGATTACAAGTAAGCATTCCTGCTTCTGCTTTACCCACAAAAAGTACATCTTTCATGAGTTTTTCCATTGATTCTACAGCGCCATAGATGCGTGTTAAATATTTTTTTCTTTTAATTTCTGTTAAGTTATCACCTTGAATTTCTATCAGTTCTACTGCGGTTTGAATCACACTTAAAGGATTACGAAATTCATGGGAAACAGTAGAAATAAATAGGGATTTAAGGTGATTGAGTTCCTGTTCTTTTTTTAAAGATTGTTCTAAATATTCTCTTTGACGGCGCTCGCTTAAATCCCATAATACTAGCACAACACCACTAATTTCATGAGGTCGTCGCATCAACAAAGAAGCACTATTAGCAACGGGTAATTTTGTGCTATTTTTAGTAATTAAAAAAGCAACTTCTCTTAAAAGCAAAGACTGTTTCTGTCGTAGCACCTTTGTCACAGGATTTTCTATCATTTCACCTGTAACTTCATCAACCATATTGATGATTTCTGATATATTTTTACCAAGAGCCTCTATTTCTTGCCAACCAGTAATTTTTTCAGCAGCAGGATTAATAAAGGTGATGATTCCCTGTTCATTTGTAGCGACAACAGCATCACTCATCGAATTTAATAGAGTTGCCAATTGATCTCTACTTTCCCGTAATTCACATTCTAGCTTGTGTTTTACTAAAGCAATTTCTATTGCTATCCGTAGATCTCTAATTGTAAATGGTTTAACAATATAACCAAAAGGTTGAGTAACTTTTGCTCGTTCTAAAGTATTTTCATCACCATAAGCCGTTAAGAAAATAATCGGTATATCTAATTGTTCATGAATATGATTAGCAGTAGTAATACCATCCATATCACCTTTGATAACAATATCCATAAGAATTAAATCTGGTTTGTTATCCGCAGCTTGACTAATAGCAGCTTGTCCAGAAGAAACTTTACCTGTAACTATATATCCTAATTGATTAAGTTGACTAGCAATATTTCTAGCCACAATAACTTCGTCTTCAACTATTAAAATTTTAGCTATACCCATTTCTTATTTATTCATGCAAGGTGGATTGTGAAAATTGAATATTAAATATAGTTCCTTGATTGCGTTCTATAGTAATAGAACCTTCTAGTTGTTCCGTAACTAAGTCATAAACTAGGGATAGACCTAAAGAAGATGTAGTATTCCAACCTATATTATCAGCTAAACCAATACCATTGTCTCGAATAATTATCTCAATATCATGATTCTTATTTTTATGTAAGCTAATACTAATTACACCATGCAGACTATTGGTAAAAGCGTGCTTTAAAGAATTTGATATTAATTCATTGATAATTAATCCACAGGGAATAGCTTGATCAATATTTAAAATAACTGAATCAATATCAGTTTGTAAACTAATCTGACCAGGTGTTATCTGATAAGAAATTAGTATCCCTGTCACCAAATTATTAATATATTCAGCAATATCAATTTTCCCAATATTAGGATTAGTATATAAATTTTTGTGAATTAAAGATATTGATTCAATCCGATTCTGACTTTCTTGAATAGCTTTGAGAATTTGTGGATCTTTAATTGTCTGCGCTTGTAGGTGTAATAAACTGGAGACAATTTGCAAATTATTTTTAACTCGATGATGAACTTCTTTCAATAAAACTTCTTTTTCCGCTAAGGCACTTCTCAGCTTGACTTCGGCTTGTTCTCGTTGTTCAAGTTCACTTTTAGCTTGTTGTAATATATTTGATTGTTGAATAGCAATGGCAATTTGTACAGTTAGTTGATCAAGTAGATCTAATTGATTTTCTTCCCATTCACGAAAGTTAGAACATTGATGAGCAATGAGTAACCCCCAAAAGAAACAGCCTCTATTTTCTTCATTTACTTCTAAGAAAATAGGGACAACTAAATTGGCTTTAACTTCAAACTGTTCTAAAAGTTGAATATAACAATCAGTGAAACCAGCTTGATAAATATTAGAAATTGCCAGTTTACATCCTTGTTGATAATGCAATATTCCTCTTTCTTGAAAACAAGTATCTTGAATATCTTTACCTAAAGAAACTGTCCATCCAGGTAATACAGATTCTGCCATAATTTTACCACTCATATCTGGATAAAATTGATAAATTACTACTCTATCAACAATTAGTAAATCTCGGACTTCTTCAACGGTTGCATTGAGAATATCTTGGAGATCAAGAGATTGGTGAATTCGCTCAGAAATTTTTCGGATCAACTTTTCCCGTTCAGCTTGAGCTTTTAATATCCTTTCATTTTGCTTACGTTCTGTAATATCTTTACCAATACCTATAATATCTCCATTGGGTAATTTCACATTAGTCCAAGATGTATCAATGATAGAGCCATCCTGTACACGAGTTCTAAAATCATGCCAAACGGGTTGTGCAGACTGAACAAAATCAATCACTTCTTGACGATATTCTGCATGAGGATATAATTTGGCAAAAATATTACGAGTTTGGAAATCTTGCAAAGAGTATTTTAGAGTTTCTTCTAAGTGTTGATTAACCCATTGCACATGATGATCATTATCAATTAGTGCAATCATTAAAGGAATATTCTGGAATATGGTCTGCAAAAACTCATTTTGTTCCTGAAGCTTAATTTCAGATTTTTTACGATCAGTAATATCATTAAATAATTGTAATACTGCTGGTTCATTATTGTATTTTAAATATCGCCAATATGTAATTAGCCATAAATCAGTACCATCTGCTTTCTGTAATTTAATTTCATAGTTATGCAAAAATCCATTATGGTTAAACGTTGTTAACAATTTTTCCCACTCAGATTTATTATGATATAAATATGAAATTTTCCGCTGTAATAAATCATCTGAAGAAAACTTAAATATTTGTAAAAACTCTGGGTTAGCATATATGATTATGTCATCAGATAATCGAGAAATGACTAAAGGAATCGGAATTGCTTGGGAAATTACTCGAAATTTAGCTTCACTATCTTGCAGTTTCAGTTCTATTTTTTGCCGCTCGCTCAAATCGTGGATGTGAACTAATACAGCATTTTGATTATCATAGTTAATAGTATTAGAAATAATTTCTACAAAAATAATTTTGCCATCTTTACAAGTATGTCGCCATTTTCCATGATTACATAAACCAGCCCGATTTCTAGCCACATAAGCCAGTAGCATAGGTATATCTTCAACGGGATAAATATCAAAAATTCGCTTTTGTAAAAATTCCAATTTTGAGTAGCCATAGTGAATTGTCGCTGCTTCATTCACATCTAAAAATTGCAGTGTATGACAATCATATATCCATATAGGACTAGGATGATGAGTAAAGAGAAGATGATAATTCCATTGGCTATTTTCTAGAAATTTATGCTGGTGTAAATCCAAGAGTCTGATTACTTGTTTGCCCAAACCTTTCAAAGCTTTTGCTTGTGTGCTATTTAAAGTTCGCGGCATTGTATCCATAACACATAAAGATCCTAATGCAAAACCATGAGCATTAATCAGAGGAACTCCTGCATAAAATTGGCAATGGGAATGGGAAATAACAAGAGGATGATTAACAAATCTTTCATGTTGTAAAATATCGGGAATGATCAGAATTTCTCTTTCTAAAATAGTATAACTACCAAAAGCTAAATTACGAGAAACTTCTGATATATTCACCCCAATTTTTGACTTAAACCATTCCCTTTGTTCGTCAACTAAACTAATTAAAGCAATTGGTGTATCACAAATATCTGCGGCTAATTGAGCAATTTCATCAAATACAGTCTCTGATGGTGTGTTTAAAATTTGATATTGATTCAGTAATTTCATGCGTTGACGTTCATTATTAGGTAAAAACATACTTCTTGGTATAGTAAATTGATGGAAATAAAATCTAAGTATTGGTAAATATATGTAACAAATTATAGTGCTAATTATGTATTTATACAATCTATCTAAAGATGGATGACAAAACATAAATATGTTAAATGATAGGTGTAATTTAAAACTTTAGGTATTAACCTGATGAAAATACATATTTCTCAAAGATTAAAACGCCGTCAATTCTTACTACAAGCCGCAATGACTACTGGTACTATGATCACAACAAATCTGTGGTCAAAATTAGCTGTAGCTCAAACACCCGCATTCATAAGAATACCCGGTAAGTGGTAAACTCAGCGGCTTTAGCCCTGAGAGGGAAACGACACGGGCGGTAATAAAGGCTTTGAATCTTTTTTCATTACCGCCTTGGAGTTAAGAAATTCGGGGTACTTTTGTAATGTACTTTCAACGGGACAATTACCGATTCAAATTTCTCAACTCTGTACGCATAATGTTTTGCTCCAAAGAGCCTCCCTTTCGGGGTGATGTTAGCAACGACTGCGTTATAAGAGCTTGTTATACTTGCAACACTGTTTCTGTTACCTTAAAACTGTTTAATTGCAAATGACAGAGCAAGGAACTAGCTTCGCATTCCGGGGTGTCGTGACTCAAATAACGGCTACCCTTCGACTACGCTCAGGGTGGTCTGGTCAGCACGGCTTGCTTGATTACTCTTGCAAGCCCAGTCCCTTTAGGGCTGGGTTACTGACCACATTAGACAAAAACCGCCCTGCTATACCCTACGGTGTCGCTAGTGGCGATATTAACAATAATAGCGCAGTAATTTGGAGTCGTAGTAATCGCCCTGCCAGAATGATTATAGAATATGCTACCGATGAAAGTTTCCGGAATGTGAACCGGATTATTGGCAAAGTTGCTACAGAATATACTGATTTTACCGCGAGAACTTACTTAGATAATTTACCCCCAGGTCAAGATATTTTTTACCGTGTCACTTTTCAGGATTTAGTTGATACTAACATTTACAGCGCTCCGGTAATTGGTCATTTGAAAACTGCACCCCAAACACGGGGAAAAGATATATTATTTGCCTGGTCTGGAGATACCGCAGGACAGGGTTGGGGAATTAATTCAGAATGGGGAGGAATGAAAATTTATGAATCTATTCGTCAACTGAACCCCGACTTTTTTATTCATTCTGGAGATACTATCTATGCAGATAATCCTATTCAAGCAGAAGTAAAGTTAGAAGAAGGGAAGATTTGGAAAAATATCACCACAGAAGAAAAATCAAAGGTTGCAGAAACCCTGAAAGAATTTCGCGGTAACTATATTTATAACCTTTTAGATGAAAATATTCAACGATTTAATGCCCAAATTCCCCAACTGGTGCAATGGGATGATCATGAAGTCAGAAATAATTGGTATCCTGGGCAAATATTAGATGATAATCGCTATCAAGTTAAGGATATTTCTCTATTAGCATCACGGGCAAGACAAGCATTTTTAGACTATACACCTATTCGCTATAATCCTCAAGACCCAAACCGAATTTATCGTCATTTTCATCATGGTGAATTACTAGAAATTTTCATGTTAGATGAACGTAGCTACAGAGGTAAAAATTCTCCAAATAATCAAACAGTAGCTAGTGAAAAAACTGCCTTTTTTGGTAATTCCCAAATCAAGTGGTTGAAAGATAAATTAAAGAACTCAAAATCCACTTGGAAAATAATTGCTAGTGATATGCCAATTGGGTTAATGGTTAAAGATGGAAAAACAGACTTTGAAAACTTTGCCAATGGTGATGGTAAACCCTTAGGAAGAGAATTAGAAGTAGCTGATTTATTGCAGTTTATTAAAAATAATAATATCCGCAATGTGGTTTGGTTAACCGCTGATGTCCATTATGCCGCAGCCCATTATTATCATCCCAATAAAGCCCAATTTACCGATTTTAAACCTTTTTGGGAATTTGTGGCTGGACCTCTCAATTCTGGAAACTTTGGACCAAATCAACTAGATAATACCTTTGGACCAGAAGTAAAGTTTCAAACTGCTTCTCCAGAAATAAAACTCAATCAACCACCAAGTTCAGGGTTACAGTTTTTTGGAATGGTGAAAATTGACGGACAAACAGAAGTTTTAACAGTGACTTTACATAATTTAGCAGGGAAAAAAATCTATAGTCTAGATTTAGAACCAGAGGTCTAAATAATGATTGAGAATTGGTGTATAATATTGCTAAACCCCAAACACAAGAGCGAGGGTATATATGATATTTACCACTGACCCCAGCACTTTAACTCCCTTTCCAGACCACACTCAACTTCCAGAGTCTGATGGTACATTTGTGAAAAATTTTCAAGAACATCCTCAAAGCATCTTAATAACAGAATCTATTAAACCAATATTGCAAAAACGTCATCCAGACGGGCAATATTGCATAGGTCAAGATAGTGGTATATACTGGCGGATGACTGATCCTCCAGAACGTGGCGCAGAAGCACCTGATTGGTTTTATGTGCCGAATGTACCACCCAGCCTAAATGGTCAATTCCGCCGTTCTTATGTGCTTTGGCAAGAATATATTGCTCCATTAATTGTTTTAGAATTTGTTTCTGGTAGTGGTGCAGAAGAACGAGATAAAACTCCTTGGACTGGTAAATTTTGGGTATATGAACAGGTGATTCATCCGGCTTTTTATGGCATTTATGAAGTTAATAAAGCCAGTATAGAAGTTTATCATTTGATTGAAGGAAAATATCAATTATTACCAGCAAATGAACGCGGACATTACCCTATTTCAGCTTTAGGAATTGAGTTAGGAATTTGGCAAGGTGAGTATCAAAATATGGAATTACCTTGGCTGCGTTTGTGGGATTTGGCAGGTAATTTGTTGTTAAGTGGTGAAGAAAGGGCAGAACAAGAATATCAAAGGGCAGAATTAGAAATGCAAAGGGCAGAATTAGAACGTCAGAAAGCTGAACAGGAACGTCAAAATGCTGAACGAGAATATCAAAATGCTGAACGAGAACGTCAGAAAAATGACCGCTTAATTGCCCAATTAAGATCCCTTGGTATTGAACCAGAAGTCTAATTTAACACGCGGATTCCCTCCGCAGATCCCCGACTTCTTTAAGAGGATGTTTTAAGAGTCCTTCGTGGTGTATCAAATATTTTTAGATCCCCCTAAATCCCCCTTAAAAAGGGGGACTTTGACTCTAGTTCCCCCCTTTTTAAGGGGGTTAGGGGGGAATGGCTTCGCCACGCAAGCTATCAGCAAGTGCCTAATATCACCACCCAAAACTTTTCAAACAACCTCTAAGAAATCGGGGATCTTATTCCACTTTTACCTGGGTTTTCCTAATGTCGTAATGTAAATAACTGCTTCATCAGTAGGGATACCCAATACTTCATTTACTTGATCATCAAAAAAGCCAGCGATACCACTAACACCTAAATTCAGTCGAATGGCTGCTAAATTCAGCCTTTGTCCTAAAATTCCGGCATCTAGATGTAAATAACGGTAAACACGATCTCCATATTGAGCGATCGCATTTTTCAAATCAGCGGTATGAAATACTACTGCACCTGCATCTCTCCCTAATTCCTGTTCCAAACACAGAAAATGTAACTCTCGACGGAAATTTTTAAAGCGAATTTGCCGTAATTCTTGGGCTTTAGGGGCGTAATAATAACATCCTACATCTAATCCTTGCACTCCAGAAACAGCCACAAACGTTTCTATTAAATTCAAATCAAAATAATCAGGATGAGGATCTAAATTTTGGTCAATATAATTTTGCGGTTGATAAGTAAAATCAAGTAATGCTTTAAGTTCCTCAAAACTTAAATTATCACCACTATAAGCACGGGTTGAACGACGTTTATAGATAGTATTTGATAAATCTGCTAAATTTTCTCCCCAAAAAATTGGTGTAGTCCGAGTTGAAACTTTCTCACAAAAAGGAAAATTATATTTGTCTTCCAAAGACTTTTCTGGTTGCATAGGTGGTGAATTTAACTTACCACTGCTATTAGCTGGAATTTGGGTGTTTAGATGAAAATATTTCAGCAATTCACTATCAGGAATAGATGGATAATTGGTTTCAGTTGTAGAAGGTAAAGCCGTGCATCCTAGTGGTAAATTTTGGTTTACATCTAACAAATCTGCCAAAGCTAAAACAGCCGTTGTTCCTTCTTGTTCATGATCAATATAAAGTAAATCATTAACAGCTTCATCTACAAAACCGCCAATTAAATGAGCGCGATAATCAGCAATATTAGCAGCTAATTCAATATTACTTAAAAGATGCCCAGTATCGAGGAAAATTCGCCGATAAGCCCTATTTTCATAACGCCAAACAGAACGATAAAAAACCGCAGTGGTAATAATAGCTAATTGGGTACTTTCTAGGGAAGGATGCCAAAAACAAGCAGCTTGTAAAGTTTGCCAAACATCACTTTCCCAAAAGTGCATTAAAGAATGAGTTCGACATTGATAGTTATAGAGTCCCGGTGGTAATAATGGCGTACCACGAGAAACTAAATATACTTCAGCCGGATATAATCCCCCGGCACTCGGAGCAGATCGTAGGTATACAGCACTACCCATAGAAGGCATTTTTGCCGTTAGTCCATAACTGTGAAATAATAGCTGAGAAAGTCTCCACCACCATTTGGCATCCTGTTTATTAGCAACAGTTTCTGCTGTTTCTTGGAGATAGGGTTTGAGGTCAATATCAGAACCAATTTTATACTCTTTGAACGGTACTGGTTGTTTATTCCAGTCTAAATTATGACTTTTAGAAGCCAGGGTTTCCGAGTGGTACTTAGTCTGGTCGTGATAGTATTGGGCTATGGATTGCTTGATTTCTGACATAGTAATTTTAATATCCTTGTAGTTCTACTCTTGATTTTGACATTGATTAGTTCCATTAATTCATGTTTATCAGTACAATTTTAAACAATTTAAAATTGATTGTTTCTGATAAAATTTCCAATCATCTATCCTGGAGAAAATTAACCAAATGATGCCTGTACGTCAAACTCTATTAACATCAGATATTCAACTTTCTTATTTAGAATGGAATCAAGGTCAAGAACCATTACTGTTATTACATGGTATGGCTGATCATGCTTTGGTTTGGTCTAGTTTGGGAGATTATTTAGCAGCAGATTACCATATAGTTGCACCAGATATGCGTGGTCATGGTGAAAGTAGTAAGCCAGAAAAAGATTATACCTTTACCAGTGCAATTTCTGATTTGGAAGCATTAATGGATAAATTGGGATGGTCTACGGCTCATATCGTCAGCCACTCCTGGACAGGGAAATTAGCCGCTATTTGGGCTAGAGAGAACCCAACCAGATTAAAAAGTATCACATTAGTAGATCCCATTTTCATCTGGAAAATGCCCAGTTTCCTGAAAATCGCATTCCCTTTGTTGTATCGCGTCTTACCTTTCCTCAAAAGTATGGGACCTTTTGCTAGTTACGAAGAAGCTGAACAAAAAATTAAACAACTCAGCCAATATCAAAATTGGAGTCCTTTGCAACAGCAAGTTTTTCAAGCCGCTATTGAACAAAAAGCCGACGGTACTTGGGGTAGCAAATTTACCATTGCTGCCCGTGATGGTATTTTTGACGCAGTAATGGAAGTACCAGGTTTTATTCATTCAGTTGATACACCTGCCCTCTTTATACAACCAGAGAAAGGTGTGAACCGCCAAAATTGGCAAATTCAACCCTACAAAACCAACTTAAAAAACTTAAATTTGTGTCAAGTTCCCGGAAATCATTGGCCATTTTTAACCAACCCCACAGAATTTAATCAAACAGTTGCCGCTTTTTTAGCCACACAAACATAAGATAATCATCTCACCACAGGCATTCTCTTTTTTTCAATTCTAAATTCTAAATTCTTTTTATGAGCCTTTGTATTAATCCAGTTTGTCCTCAACCCAACCACCCAGATAATGACGAAAATCGCTTTTGTCAAAGTTGTGGTTCTCAATTGGAATTGATAGGACGTTATCGGGTATTACGTTTATTGAGTGATAAAACTGGCTTTAGTAAAGTTTATGAAGCCTACGAACAAGACACGCCAAAAATTCTTAAAGTTCTCAAAGAAGAATTAGCTAATGATCCTAAAGCCGTCTCCCTATTTCAACAAGAAGTAAATGTTTTAGAACAATTAAATCATCCTGGCATTCCCATAGCTGAGGGTTACTTTCCCTATCAAACCAGAAATAATGTTATCTTGCATTGTATGGTTATGGAAAAGATTGAAGGACCCAATTTAGAACAGTGGTTAAAGCAACAACAAAACCGTCCGATTTCTGAAGCTCAAGCTATAAACTGGTTAAAACAATTATTAGAAATATTAGATTTAGTTCATCACAAACAATATTTACATAGAGATATTAAACCATCAAATATCATGATTCATCCTGATGGACAATTAGTATTAATTGACTTTGGTACAGCCAGAGAAATTACCCGAACCTATCTAGCAAATGGTGGCGGAATGACAGCAATTTCATCATCAGGTTATAGTCCTCTAGAACAAATGCGAGGACAAGCCATACCCCAATCAGATTTCTTTGCTTTAGGACGAACTTTTGTATTTTTATTAACGGGATTTCCCCCCGGACAATTATATGATCCTCATTTAGATATTTTACAATGGCGAGATCATGCAAATCATGTTTCTCCATTATTATTGGATTTCATTGATTGGTTAATGTCAACAGAAGTAAATCAACGTCCTAGCAATGCTGAAGAAATTTCCAGAAGATTAGTAGAAATTGAATTTCAACTTACAGGAAATACATCAGTAACTGTGAATATTGGCGGGAACATAAAAACAGAAATAGTTAATCAAACAACTAATAATCATCCGCTTATTCCCCCCCCAAAACAACCTGAAAAATTACCGTTATTAGCTTGGTTGTCCGCTTTAATAGTTTCCCTATTACTACTTTGGTGGATAGCATTAGCCTTTAGGAGTAACAAATTTGCCGCCTTACCTCCTGACTATGGACAAGCACCAGTTAAACAAGGCAAAGTTGATTATTTTCCCTATGAAGAAGGGAAAGATAGTCAAGGGAGAGTTGCAGAATTTAACATTGCGGTTTTATCAGTCGAATACAAATGGCAATTAGGCAGCACCTACCAAATTAAATATAATGATCAAACTATTACCCTAGATTCCTTAAAATCTAATTTAGAACAAGAAGGTATTCAGAAAATTATGGAAAATCCCAGCGAAATTATTTCCGTGGGAACAGCATCTTGTGAAGGTAATATTACCGCCGAACAAAGTCGCGCCTTAGAACGTTCTCAACAAATTCAATTATTAGGAAAAAAGATATTTAGTGGTACAACCAGCGTTAAAGGTTATCGCTTATTAAATTTAGGACAATTTCAAAGAAAAGATTGTCAAGCTAGTCAAGATTCAACAGCTTATCAACGTAGTATTATTATCATTGGTGTTAAAAAACAAGCGGAAGGTGTAATATTAGATGAAGCCTTGAGAGATAGATTGGAGAAAAAACCTTTTGCTGATTTTAAACTAGAAGATTATTCTCTGGGTTCAACAGATAAATTTAAAACAATTCCCAGTAATTTATAGTAGTTATTTATGGTCAAAAAAGCCGATATCAGCACCAAAAAACTAATTAGCCTCGCTCCTGAAAATTGGGTAAAATGGGTAACACAAATCCCCGACATTACCGCCGGAGAAATTCTCAATTCCGAATTTCAGTGGATAAGCAGAGAAAGTGATGTATTAATCAAAGCTACCAGTCCTCAGTACGGCGAATTTCTTGTTCTCAGTCAATAACTCAGGGCTTAAGCCACTGAGCTTGTAAGAAATCAAGGCTTACGTGATTGACTAGCCTATTGAGACGTAATTTGGTACGAACTTCCAGATACTTCCCCAGTCTGGATTATCTTCAAGCTATCTTGTAATAGCGTTGGGTAAAGCCAAGACATCTTAGTTACGTTAGGCGAGGGGACTTTAAACTTTGCTCCAAGGATTATCTCTTAATGCGAGTACCCGTAATTTCAGTAGACAACACACCATTAATGCCAACTAAACCAAGTCGGGCAAGACGGTGGATTAAAGACGGCAAAGGCATCGGCAAATTCGACAAACTTGGCATTTTCTATGTCCAGTTGTTATCCGAACCAAGCAATGTCGAAACACAAGAAATAGTTATTGGTTTAGACCCTGGCAAACTCTTTTCAGGCATAGCGGTTCAATCAAAAAAGTTTACCTTACAAATGCTACATTTAGTCCTTCCATTTAAAACAGTCAAAGACCGGATGGAAACTCGGTCAATGATGCGACGCAATAGGAGAGGAAGGCGAATTAATAGGAAGATACCCTTCAATGTCCGTAATCATCGCCAAGCCAGATTTGATAATCGTCGCGGCTCAAAATTGCCTCCAAGTATTAGGGCAAACAAAGATTTGGAATATCGAGTAATTAGTTTACTCCTCCAACTTTACCCAATAAAAACACTTGTCATTGAGGAAGTTGAAGCACGAGGTAACAAAGGCTTTAGTCCTGTAATGGTTGGTCAAAGATACCAGATTAGCCGACTATCAGAACTTGCTGATGTAGTTTTAAAGAAAGGCTGGGAAACATCAAACCTTCGTAAACACCTGGGATTACATAAAGAAAAATCCGATAAGTCTTTACAAATACCAGAAACCCACGCTGTTGACGCGGTGACATTAGCAAGCTCTGAATTTGTTAAATACAAGACTTGGGCAGGAGCTAAAAATCATGGTGCATCTTGGGTAGGATCTGTAGATATCACTGAATCACAATTCACTATTGTGCGCCGTCCACCAATCAGCCGTAGACAACTCCATTTGATGACATTTAGCCAGGGTGGTAATCGTCGGAAATATGGCGGATCTACAACCCGTCATGGTTTTAGAAAAGGTGACTTTGTAAAAGCCAGTCAGGGCAGTAAAACATTCTTTGGCTGGGTTAGTGGAGATACTGAAAAACAAGTCTCTGTCAGTGACGCTAATTGGAAAAGACTAGGACAATGCACTGTTAAAAAAGTTAAGTTGATACAAAGATCGACAGGTCTAATTATCACTGCGGTTAAAACCGCCCGTGTCGCTTCCCTCTCAGCACGCTTTGTGACTGAGTTTCCCACTTACCGGAAGGTCTTATGAAAAATTAAGCCAGTTAGAAACAGTTATGGCTTTTTTTGCTACGTTCGTATTAGATAGCGCCTTAGTTCAACAAATTATGAGGTGGGATATGGCAATTTTACAAGAGTCTCCTTGGTATCAAGAAATTTTTGCAGAAGGTGAACAACGGGGTGAACAACGAGCTATACTGTCATCTATTGAACTAATTTTAGAGATGAAATTTGGTCAAGAAGGTTTACAACTCATGCCAACAATATCACAAGTTGCTGATTTAGAACAGTTAAAAAATCTTCAAAGGAGCATTTTAACTGTTAATACTTTTGATGAATTGCAGAAGTTTATGCCGAGAAATTAAACTTCTGTTTTTTAGGATTATCCCCCTAATCAAGGGGGAAATAATCTCGGATTAACAATACCTTAGTCAAATCAAAAAATTCCTTGATTCGTAGGTTGGGTTGTTAGCGTTAGCGTTGCGAAGCAATAGCAAGAAACCTAACAAATGCGTTGGGTTGCGCTGTCGCTTAACCCAACCTACAAAAAAACGGCTAAGGTATTGCTATTTAAGCTCCCATTCCTGAATATTGTTTCAAACCCTTACGCCATAAAAAGCGATTAATACCTAAAAACATGAGAAACCAACCTAAAGTTGACAAAAATCCTCTGGTTAAATCCACAGGTAAGCCAACTAAAATACTAGCTGGAAAGTTAATGATATAAGGGAAAGGTGTTAACATCACGATGTTTCTGACATTTTCGGGAAAAATATCTAAAGGTGCTATTAAACCTGATAAAAATATAAAAAACAACAACCATGAATTTTCTAAAGCTGCCGCTCTTTCTGTCCAAAATGCAAACATCGCAAAGGTATATTGAATTATAAATCTTAAAGCAAAAGCCATAGTTGTTGCTAATATAAATAGGAATAAATTAGCTATACTTGGCAGCCAAAAAGCCTGGGGATATAAAACAAAAAAGAATATTAATAAAAGGAATACGAAAGGTATTCGAGCTATCCTTTCACCAACATGATTAGCTACATGATGCCAAACTGGATCTAAAGGCTGTAATAATTTCAGGGAAAGTTTACCTTCTAATACTTGTTTTTCAAATTCATAAATTACCCAAACAACAGTGAGTTGTCTAACCAGAAAAACCGCTAAAAAATACCGAGCAAAATCTATAGATTTAAAAGCAAATTTACCACTTTCAGCAGCTTGTACCCAAATACCCAACATAATAATTGGTAGAGAACCTGCTAAAATCCATAATATTAATTCTGACCTATATTCCAACATATAAGCATAGTTTACTGATAGTAAAGTTGAGAATTTTCTGATAGTTTTTTTCATGTTTATTAATTGTTAAATCCTGTATGAAAAATTCTGCCAATTATCTCTTCTATAGGTGGTTCTGTGACTGTTAAATCTACCACTTCCAAATCGGCTAAAATCTGGGAAACAGTGCGAGTCATCGCTTCTTGTTGCACAATAAATCTGACCCTTCTTCCTTCTAGCATTTGCACATCACCATAGGACGTAAGTTGTTCTAATGGTAATGCTTGAACTAACTCCACATAAATTTCTCGATAAGGAGCAAAACTTTCCAATAATCCAGCTAATTTACCATCATACATGAGTTTCCCTTGATGAATTAATAATACCCGTTGACACAAAGCTGTAATATCAGCCATGTAATGACTTGTTAATAATATGGTTGCTTGATATAGCTGATTATATTCCTTTAAAAATTCCCGCACTCCCACTTGAGCATTAACATCTAATCCTAAAGTTGGTTCATCGAGAAATAAAACTTGGGGACGGTGTAAAAGTGCTGCTAACAGTTCAGCTTTCATCCGTTCACCTAATGACAATTTTCGCACTGGTTGAGTCAGTTTACCTTCTAAAGCCAGCATTTCTGTTAATTCCCCAACTCGACGTTGAAATTCCTTATCAGAAATATTATAAACAGCAGCGTTAATTCTCAAAGAATCTAGGGCTGGTAAATCCCAAATTAATTGCTGTTTTTGTCCCATGACTAAAGTGATTTTTTGCAAAAATGCTTGTTGACGATTGAAGGGAACAAATCCACTAACTTTGACTGTACCACTAGAAGGATGAATTAGCCCTGTGAGCATTTTTAAGGTGGTAGTTTTACCTGCGCCATTGGGACCCAAAAAACCGACCATTTCCCCAGGTTCAATGCTAAAAGTGACATCCTGAACGGCGTTAATATTGCGATAAGTCCGGTGGAAAAAATGGTTAATAGTTCCCCGTATCCCTGGATTTTTAATCGCTACTGGATAGGATTTACTGAGGTTTTCTGCTATGATAATTGACATAAATATTTATTTTACCTCTTTTTGATAAATTTCCCTCCTCTACTAATAATTGCACAAATTACGAGTAGAAAGCTTGTCTTGAGGAGAATCTTTTTTGTTTAATTCCAGATTATTCTGTAAGTAATCTTTTAACCACTTACAAGCATAATCTAATTCATTTAGCTTCAAGCTTTTTGGTAAGTTCCAGATAATGATAGTGCGATCGCGGCTACCGGAAAATAAAGTTTTACTATCAGCACTAAAGGCTAAGGAAGACAAAGGCGCAGAATGTCGAAATAGTGTAATTATTGGTTTTCCTTCAATATTAAATAGGTGAATTGCATTCTCTCCATCTCCACTACCAGCAGCAATTATTTTGCCATCTGGACTAAATGCTATGGTTTGGAAGGTAATTTTTGGATCTACTAATGTCTTTAAAAATTTGCCATCACGTTGCCATAACTTGATGGTGCGATCATCGGAAATGGATGCTATCAACTGTCCATCTGGACTAAAGACGGCATCCAAAACCCCTAGCTTATGACCTTTTAGAGTCTTCAAAAGTTTACCCTCTCGACTCCACAGATGGATGGCTTTATCATAACTACTAGTTACCAATAGTTGACCATCAGAACTAAAATCTATACTATTAATTGGCTCACTGTGTGCTTTAGTCGTTTTTTGCCATCGGAAACTGAACGGTTTTTTTTCATCTCGTTGCCATAACCGCAGAGTTCGATCATAACCAACTGAAGCGAGAGTTTTACCATCTGGACTCAGTACTATATCTAGAATTGCTCCAGTGTGACCTAATAGCTGGCCTATAAGAGTGCCATCAATTTTCCAGATTTTGATAGTTTTATCCTGACTCCCAGTTGCTAAATACTGGCTATTAGGACTAAAAACAACAGAGGTTACGCCATTTTTATGTCCTTTAAGACTTCTGAATAATGTACCATCAGATTTCCAAAGATTGACGACGTAATCCCAAGCCGTGGTAGCAATAATTTTACCATTGGGACTAATAGCAACTCTGTCCACGTCGGATTGATGATCTCTTAAAATTGTGACTAAGGGATTTTCCAATTTCCAAAGTTTCACACTATTATCCATACTGGCCGTAGCTAGAATTTTACTATCAGGACTCCAAGCGATCGTCCAAACAGCTTCTTTATGTCCTGCCAAAGTAGCCAAATCTTTACCATCAAGACTATAAAGTTTCACCTCTTTATCCCAACTAGCAGCAGCCAGCATTTTATTATCAGGACTAAATGCCATAGCTATAATTGAATATCCCGTTTGAATGCTTTTGAGTTTTTCACCATTGATGCTCCAAAATTCAATCTTTTTATTATTACCACTTGTAGCCAGCAATTTTCCATCAGCAGAAATTGCCAAACCCCGCACACCATCTTCACCACGATTGAAATTAACTAATTTTTTACCATTGAGACTCCAAAGGGTTGCTTGGCCATCAACACTACCCGTCACTAATTTTTGACCATCGGGGGTAAACAAAACTTTAGAAATAGTCCCTGAATGCGCTTTAATAGTTGTGAGTTTTTTGTCTGCTAACTGCCATACTCCTAAAGTACCGTCATTCACACCAATTGCCAGTCGTTGCCCATCAGGACTAAAAGCTATACTTTTAACTTCTTCACTAACGGTGATAGTTGCTAACTCCTGACCATGTAATGACCAGAGTTTGATAGTTTTATCAGCACTACCGGAGGCAATTATTTTACCATTAGGACTAAAAGCAATTGCCCAAGTAGTGGAATTGTGAGCTTTAAATTTGCGAATTAATTTGCCATTTTTTTGCCATAACCAAATTTCATTATTACTAGCAAGTGCTACCATCTGTCCATTAGGGCTCCAGGCTAGATCCCAAATCCAACTAAGATTGTCATCTGAGAGCTGATTCCATTCTTGCGCTCCATAACTCGTTTGACGCAGAACATTATTTGTTAGTTGTTCCAGTTCAGGATTGTTAATTTTCAGACGGTTTAATTTAATTTTAGCTTTAATCGCACCCTGGAGAGCTTCTAATTCTTGATGGGAATTTAATTGAGCCTCTGATGAAGATACTAGGGCGGCAATTTCACTAATTTTTGCTAGGTTTTCATTTTGGAGAGATTGACGATATAACCAGAAAGTTATCCCTCCTAAGCTAACAGCAGTTAAAAAAGCTGTACTAATTACTCCCAAAACGAGTTTTTGTAAGCGAGCATTTTTTTGTTGTTCCAGAAATTGAATTTCAATATTTTTAGCTTTTTCTGCTCCTAAAATAAGCTGTTGTTCTTGTCGTTCTAATTTTGCACTTTTAGCTAAAAATTGATTATCTAAATTTGTTAAACTTTTATCCCAAGCCCAAGCTTGAGCATCTGCTAATGCTTGTCCTCTTAATAAGCGAGATTCATCAGTTTGTTGAGACATTAACCACGCATCAAAAGTTTGAGAGTAGGGACGTAAATTAGCTAATTGTTTTTCTACCCAATCTAAGTTAAATACTTGGGTATAAATGCGATTTTTAACAATTAATAATCCCCCTTGTTTAACTACTAAGCCTGAGAGCAATAATTCTATTTGTTCTCTACTATCATCACTTGTTACTTTTACACCTTGCAAAATTTGCTGGTAAATTCCCAATAATCTACCTGCAAGCTGTTTATTATAAAGTAGCCGATCTCGGATAGTTCTTAAATGTTCTGGTTCGTCTTGAGATTCCCAATTTTCAATAATATATTCATTAACAATATTATCTAGCCAAAACTCTTCATAACCTTGAGCAAAATCCAGGTGATCACCACTTATTTTAAAATTAGTGATGAGATTACATAACTTTTGTGTTAAAAAAGGCTGCCCTCCTGTCCAATCTAAAATTTGTTTCATGACTGGGTGTGGATTAGGTATCACTAACTCTAATCCTCTAATTAAAGAATCCACTTCTTGTATTTGAAATCCTTTTAACTCAATTGCCTGACCAATATTAAAAGGTGTTCTTTTCATGTCTTGAATTAAATCTGATGGAGTAGTGACTCCAAAAATTGCAAATGTCAACCGCTTATATTCTGGGTCTATTGCTCTTTGATTATAGCAGTATCTAATTAATGCAAAAAAATCATCCACGGGAAAACTTAAACTAAGTATGCTATCAATTTCATCTATAAAAATAATTAATTTTTCTTCTGGGAATTGAGTTAATAATTCAGCAATAAACCGACTTAAGTTTTGTAGTAAAGAAATATCATCTCCCGTTTGCCACCATGATTTTAAATTAAATTTGCCTAAAAGTTTAAATCCTCTCCATAAATCGGTAATGATTCCCTTATACCATTGACTTGGGGTAATATTCTCACTACCAATATTCGTCATATCAATAGATGTGCATTTCCATCCTTCTTGTTCTAAA
Organism: Dolichospermum sp. ST_sed8; assembly: GCA_028658405.1. Taxonomy (GTDB): domain Bacteria; phylum Cyanobacteriota; class Cyanobacteriia; order Cyanobacteriales; family Nostocaceae; genus Dolichospermum. Next base: position 28,841 of record JAKOGY010000004.1, read on the forward strand.
TGATGTTTAGTTCTCACTAACAGGGATGATTTACCCATTTGCCGACAGTTGAGAACATAACAAAATTCACCCTGTTTTAAAGCATTGTATATTTTTATATCTGCTTGTCTTTCTACGTAACTAGGGGCATTATTTATGAGACTTCCACCGACTTGATATGCATGAGTGTTCATGGTATAAAAATCTAATTTAATTTTTGAAACATACGTAGGGTGGGCATTGCCCACCATGGACGGGTTTGGGTGGTCTATGCACACAGTGAAAGGGTTTTGGTGGGCATTGCCCACCCTACTTATGATTCATAATAGCCAAAGTTAAATTTAGAACTTAAAATAGTGCAATCGCACCCTAATTGATTAGCTTGATACAGTGCTTTCTCAGCAGCTTCCATAAATTCTGTTAAAGAAAAATCTATTGAAGGAATGACACAGGTAATTCCTAAGCTTATGGTTAAGCTAGTCATGTTTGTTGTTTGAGTTTTTTTGGTTAATTCAGAAATTTTAATTTTCAATATTTTTACTAGTTCTCTAATTTCTTCAGCAATTAATATGGCTGTTCCTGCCTCAATTTGTGGCAGAATTAAAATAAATTTTTTACCAGTATAACGAGCAACTAAATTATCTGGACATTTGATTACTGAATTAATTACTTGAGCAACTTGATGTAAGCAATCATCACCAACCTGATACCCGTAAACATTATTGTAATTTTCAAGATTATCTATATCTAATAATATTAAAGATATAGGTTTTTGAATGCGCGTCATTCTTTGCCATTCTAATTCAAATCTATCATCAAAATATTTACGATTGGCAACTTGAGTTAGTTGATCAATATTAACTGACTCAAGTTGTAATTGTTCATTTTCTTTTTTTGATCTATTCGGACTCAAATCATTATTTTCTATAAGTAAATTTTGTTGAAAAAATACGCGATACATTTCACAAAAAGGTTGATAATTATAACCATTTAATTTAATTAACCCTAAACTATTTAATTTATAAACCAAATCCGGCGACAAACATATATTACTATCTGTGGAATTTATAACTTGATTATATGCCTGAGATAATTCTGCATTTTTTTGTAATATATTGAGTAAATTTCTTAAATGTCCGCTATAAATACCATTATTAAGCTCACGATTATCTAGCAGTTCTGGTAAAGAAATTTTCTGGTGGTGGAGATAATAGAAAGCCTGATGAATTAAATAGGGCTGTCCTCCCACCTGATGCATTAAGCTTTTCACAGATTGACTATCACACCAATCTAGTTCGTATCGTCTAGCCAATTCTGTCACTTGCTCGACTGTAAATTCTGGTAATTTCAATGACAAACCAACATTAAACGGAGATTGATTAATATTTAAAGGAATATAAACTTCGGTGGAGTGCAATAATACCAAACGGACTTTTTGCCAAATTGGAGTTTGTTTAGCTTGTTCATGCCAACTGCGAAGCATAAGTAAAAAATCTTGGGCAACTTGTTGATGTTGAAAAATATAATCTACATCATGCAAAATTAAAACTAATGGATTCTTAATTTGCTCTAATAAATAACCCTCAAAATAAATTGAAGCACTAATTTTACTACCAATTTCCTCATCCCAATAATCATTTAGACGTGATGCAAGTGACAACTTCCGAGTCACATTCATACAAAACCAGCGCAAAAAGTTATTCAAACTAAAAAAAGTTTGGCTATCTACTAGTTTGAAGTCTATAGTAACTACTGAATATTTCTGTGTCTGAGCTTGGTGAATTAGCTGTAACATCAAAGAACTTTTGCCCATATATCGAGGTGCTTGAATACGAATTAAACTCCCTGGTTTGAGTAATTCTGTATAACCATCGCTTTCAATTGGTGGGCGTTCAATATAAAATGGGGAGTTGGCTGGCAGTGGATCACCCGGTAAAGTCATATTTTCCTTGATTTGAAATCTATCTTATTGGTTAGGCATTAATCTTTGCTTCTATTGATGAAGTTTGAGGTAATAAAGACTATACGTAGACTTATTTATTATTTAACGTCCGTCAGCTTTTTGAGAAATTTAGTTATAAAAATTAATACTTCCCTAACTTAATTTAGCTACCTTAAACGACCTGAGCGCAGAATATTAATAACTAACCACAATCCTAATAAACTAGCAGCAGTAAAGAGGATAATACTAATAAATGATAACTCAGATGTTTGCGCTTGATTAGAAATAATAGCAGCACCCATAATCAGAGAACCGACTAAGATACTAAATGAAAGACGATTAGCGGCATCATCTAATGTGCGACGCATTCCATCTAATCCATTTAATGATAGATTCCATTGTAAAGTTTCTGAAGTTACCCGATCTAATAATAGTTCAATTTGTCGAGGAGATTGTAAAGATAAACTTTTAATATCTAAGGCTGTGCGTAAGAGCGATCGCACTGGACTATCTCCCAATAACTGACGACGAAATAAATCTGTAATTAAGGGTTTAATTTCCGCAAATAAATTCACCTCTGGATTAAAACTTCGGGTTACTCCTTCCAAATTCGCTAAGGTTTTTGCATATAAACCCATATTACTAGGCAATCTAATTTGATTATTTCTGGCAATTTGCAAAATTTCATAAATTACCTGACTAAAATTCATTTCTGTTAAACTAACATTATGATACTTTCGTAACATCCGATCATAATCACTTTCCAACCTAGCTAAAATAACTGGCTGTGCCGAATCTGAAAGTTGAATAGTTAATTGAGCGCATCTTTGAGCATCTAAATCAACAATTGCTAATAACATTTCTGTTAATATTTGTTGAGTGCGGGGATCAAGTCTACCCATCATTCCACAGTCTAAAATCGCAATGCGACCATCTATCAAATAGAATAAGTTACCAGGATGGGGATCAGCATGAAAGAAACCATCAATATATATTTGCTGAAAAAAGGCGCGAAATAGTAAAGTCGTAATTTCTTTTCGCTGATTGCTATCACGACTCAAATCTGCTGCAAGTAAAGGTACACCGTCTAACCATTCCATGACTAACACTTTTTTTGTCGTTAAATGCCAGTAAATTTCCGCAACTACTATTTGCTGGGGATCATACCAACGACTTTGGGATAAATTACGGCGTAATTGATCTGTAAAACCTGCTTCGCGGGTAAAATCTAATTCAGCTTCTAAAGCTTTGGTAAATTCCTCTGCAATAGATTTAATATCAGCAGTTTGTCCAAAATCTGTCAGAGCCACCAAATCTGCAATCCCTTGAATCAAAGTGATATCTTGGGCAATAGTCTCATCAATTCCCGGACGTTGCACCTTGATAGCTACTTCTCTACCATCTGTTAAAGTAGCGCGATGGGTTTGGGCTATTGATCCCGCTGCTACAGGAATATGATTAATAGTAGTAAAAGTTTCTTCTAGTGGACTTTTTAGTTGTTTACGAATAAGTATTTCTACTTCTAACCAAGAAACTGGAGGAACTTGATCTTGGAGAGTTGACAATTCCTCAATATAAGCAGCACTGAGTAAATCAGGACGGGTAGAAAGTAGCTGACCAAGTTTAACATAAACAGGTCCTAGATCTATCAAAATATTTTTCAACACAGCTGGGGGAGGTAGCTGAGGTTTATCAGCCTTACCACCAGTTAACAGTGTTCTCATGTAGTCCCAGCCATTGCGAAGAACTACTTCAATAATTTCTCGTTGACGAGGAACGGTTTGGGTTAAGAACATTTTTGGTAATTGGTAATTGGTAAGTAAATGAGCTTAAATAATATCAAAAGAATATTGTCGACTCTGGGCAGGCTAGAAGCCCACCCCACAATAAATATAATATTCTTGTGGGGTGGGCATCTTGCCTGCCCATATTGTATTTAATTGTACCTACCTACTTAATTGATAATTGGTAATTGGTAATATTCGGCTACCCTGTTTCTACCCCTTTTTTATTACTTTGAGGAACAAATATGATGTTTTTGATCAGCAATAATAAAGTTTGATTGCGATCCCCAAAAAAAGAGGCTCAAATCTGTTAATTGACATATACTGTCACAAAATACCATCAACAGTCTAGTTATAATCAAGAACAAGACTTTGAGCCATCTACCAAGAGTTTTAACTTTTACAATAAGTCCGTAAATCGCTCATCATTTTGCAGAATTTTGAGGATCTGCTTGATTTCTTGAGTACGGTCTTTTTTAACTACTAGGGTAACATTGCGATCGCGGACAATTACCACATCTTCTAAACCAATAGTTACAATTACATCATCAGGATTGGAGGCATAAACAATTGCACCTTGGGTATCTAACCCCACATGGGTAGCAAGTTCTACGTTAGGCTTATCGGACTGCTTCAGTAACCGTTCAATAGCATTCCAATCACCCAGATCATCCCAACCAAATGCTACTGGCAAAACATAAGCTAGACTGGTTTTTTCCATCAGCGCGTAATCTATACTTTTCTTAGGCAACTGGGGATAAATATCAGGCCCTTGTTGTTCCAAAGGTTCAATAATTTCTGGTGCATGGGTACGTAATTCCTCCAGAACAACACCAGCTCGAAAAACGAACATCCCACTATTCCAGCTAAACCGTCCCGTTGATAAAAAAGTTTCCGCCGTTTCCCGGTCGGGCTTTTCAGTAAAACGGTTAACATGATAGGCACAGCAATTATTAAAGCTACCTATTTTTTCACCTTGTTCAATATAACCATAACCAGTTGATGGGAAATTAGGTTTAATACCCAAAGTCACAATTGCTGGTTTGTTAGTTGCCAAATCCCTAGCAGCAGCTAAAGTTTCTGCAAATAGCTCCTTGTCAGCAATCCAGTGGTCAGCAGGAAAAAAGCCGATAATAGCATCTTCCCCGTAACGCTTTTTAATTTCTAAACTTGTCCAAGCAACAGCCGCAGCAGTGTCTCTACCCTGTGACTCAACCAGTAAATTTGACTCTGGCAAATCTGGAAGTTGTTCTCGCACCCCTTGAGCAATGGGACTAGAAGTAATAACCCATAAGTTTTCCCAACCGCCAACCAGAGTTAATAACCGATCAGCAGTGGCTTGTAGTAAGCTTCTAGAGCTACCATCGAGGCTTAAAAATTGTTTAGGTCGGTCTAGTCGGCTCAAAGGCCAAAAACGCTCACCTTTACCACCAGCCAGAATCACAGGAAAAAATAAATTATTCATGTTGCCACTCAGGTAATTCAGAACAATAATAAGTGTACATTCATTCAATTTTAAATTGTCTCTACCGTTAAAGAGGTAAGAGAGAACAGAGTATTTTGAGTTTTAACTCGCAATATTTTTAGATTGTATTAACATACCTTTAAGGAGTGGTTGAGTGGGGAGAAAATTATGATTAAACAAATTCAATGGTCAGAAAGTCAGGTAGCACCTCAACAAGTACCAACTTCAGAACAGGAGGTTAAACAGCCACCAGTTCAAAAATTGGAAAATCAGGTAGAACCTCAACAAGTCCCAGCGCCAACTTCACCGGTGAAACCAAAACAATCAGTCAACTCTTCTCATAACGTCGTTGAATCCGTGGGCGCTATTCCCAACGAAATCTATGACCGCTTAGGCTTAACAGTTCCCCGCTGGTTATTGTGGGTATTAACAGTTGTTTTAGGGATAATTTTATCTGGATTACTCGCCTCAAGTTTGGCACTATGGACTCCGCTATGGAGTAATCTAGACCAAGCGAAAGATGATGAATTCGGTTCTAATAAACAAGACCAAATAAAAGTACCTGGGGATTTATGGACTAAGCTTTCTCAGTACAAACTATCAAAACCCATGAATATTTTAATTATGGGTATTGAACCAGTTCCAGGGACTGTAAATGGTTCACCAGAAAGTTTTGCTGGTAGCAGTGATACCATGATGTTGGTTAGACTAAATCCTAGTGATAAATCTATTCGTCTCCTGTCAATTCCTAGAGGGACAATGATTGCAATTCCTGAACAGGGATTAACTAAGGTATCTGAAGCTAACGCCAAAGGTGGTCCAGTTTTAGCCGCTAGAGTAGTTAGCCGTAGTTTAAATAATGCTCCCATAGATAGGTATATCCGCATTTCTACCAGCGGCTTTCGGGAATTAGTGGAACAGTTGGGTGGGGTAGATGTATTTGTCCCCCAAACCATGAATTATCAAGATCAGGCTAGTGGCTTTGCCGTGAATTTAACCAGTGGTTGGCAAAGTCTCAACGGTGAACAAGCCGAACAATTTGCCCGCTTTCGTGAAGAAGGTATGGGAGATTTACCCAGAGTCCAGCGACAACAAGCATTAATAACTGCGTTAATGCAACGCCTCAACAGTCCCACCATTTTACCCAGGTTGCCCCAATTAACTCGTTTAATGCGAAAGTATTTTGACACCAACCTAAAAATGGAAGAAATGATGGCATTGGCGAATTTTTCCGTCAATGTAGAACGGGATAATTTTCAAATGGCCATGTTACCTGGTACTTTTAGCAAATTCAGTCAAGATGCTAATAGCTACTGGTTGAATATGACTGGGCAACAAAACTTATTAAATGATTATGTTGGGGTAAATATAACTGGTATTAAATCAGACACCAGACCAGTTTCTATCCGAAGAATTGCCGTTCAAAATACTACTAATCAACCTCAACTCACAGAAAAAGTAATTACCTATCTCAAACAAAAAGGTTTTACTAATGTTTATGCAATCCCAGATTGGCCAGATACTCAACGCCAAACTCAGATTATTGTCCAAAAAGGCAACCGAGAACCAGGAATTGACTTGCGACAAGTTTTAGGTTTAGGACAAATCGAAGTTTCTGGAAATGGCGATTTGGAATCTGACCTGACAATTCGCATTGGTAAAGATTGGAAATAGGTAATGGGTAATGGGTAATGGGTAATGGGTAATTGGTAATTGGTAATATTTACTATTGCCTTTTGCCTATTCCCTCTTACATTCTACAAATTAAAAATTGTGTAAGAATTCAGGTGAGGCAATAAGATCCCCGACTCCTTTTATTAATTATGTCCATCAATGATAAATTGAATAAGATCCCCGACTTCTTTTATTAATTATGTCCATCAATGATAAATTGATTACAGAAGTCGGGGATCTGAGTATGAACGATTTCCATAGCTGAATACTTACAAATTTATGAACAAGATTTTTTTTAACCTTTTCAATTTGATATTAATTTTTATTGGTGTGGGATTTTTAGTAATTATTAATCCCCAACTAACTTTGGCTCAAGTTAATACGATTAACTACAATAATGCCAGTTTACAAAATCGTGACTTTTCCTATGCTGATTTAGTGGGTGGAACCTTTGTCGCAGCCGAAATGCGGGGAACAAATTTCCAAGGTGCGAATTTAACTAATGCAATTTTTACCAAAGGCGTTTTGTTAAAAGCCAACTTAGAATCTGCAAATTTAACAGGTGCTTTGGTTGATCGTGTTACCTTAGATAGTGCTAATCTAAAGAACGCTATTTTTACAGAAGCAACTTTAACCCGTAGCCGTTTTTATGATGCTGATATCACTGGTGCTGATTTTACCGACGCACTAATTGACCGTTATCAAGTGTCGCTACTTTGTGAAAGGGCTAATGGTGTTAATCCAGTAACTGGTATTTCTACAAGAGATAGTTTGGGTTGTCGGTAGAAAATTGACAACTGACCACTAACAACTGACCAATAATATTCGTGACTGAACAAAAACAAGAACAAAAACCTGCGCGTTCTTTCGCCGGCATTGCTGGTATAGTTGCCGCAGCGACATTAATTAGTAAAGTATTTGGTTTAATTAGACAGCAAATAATTGCGGCTGCTTTTGGTGTAGGTGCAGCGGCTACAGCTTATAGTTATGCCTATATTATCCCTGGTTTTCTCTTGATTTTACTTGGTGGTGTCAATGGACCTTTACATAGTGCTATTGTCAGTGTTTTAGCTAAACACAAAAAAGAGGAAGCAGCACCGATAGTAGAAACTGTAACAACTCTTGTGGGTGGGTTGTTACTAGTGGTAACATTTGTGCAGATTTTTTGCGCTGAGTCCATTATTGATCTAGTTGGTCATGGCTTAGAAGCAACTACAAGAGCGATCGCTATTCGTCAAATCCAAATCATGGCACCGTTGGCTTTATTTGCCGGCTTAATTGGTATTGGTTTTGGAACTTTAAATGCAGCTAATCAATATTGGTTACTATCAATTAGTCCTTTATTATCTAGTATTACTGTTATTATCGGTATTGCTATTTTAGCCTTCCAACATGGCAAAGAAATTATTAATCCAGAATATGCTTTAATCGGTGGCATGGTATTAGCATGGGGGACTTTAGCTGGCGGAATTTTACAATGGTTAGTCCAGCTAATTGTTCAATGGCGCTTAGGATTAGGGAAATTACGCCTAAGATTTGATTTTAAATCCCCTGGTGTGCAAGAAGTAATTAAAATTATGACTCCAGCGACAATATCATCAGGAATGATGCCGATTAATGTCGCTACGGATCTTTATTTTGCCAGTCCTATTGTCGGTGCAGCCGCAGGTTTTAACTATGCTAATCTTTTAGTTCAAACTCCTTTAGGCATTATTTCTAATATTATTTTATTGCCTTTATTACCAACATTTGCTAAACTTTCCCACCCAGACGATTGGGAAGAATTAAAATTACGTATTCGGCAAGGACTTTTACTGACTGCCGTTACCATGTTACCTTTAGGGGCATTAATGGTGTCCTTAGCTGTGCCAATTGTCCAGATAGTTTATCAACGGGGAGCATTTAAACAAGAAGCCACTCAGTTAGTATCTTCTCTATTAGTTGCCTATGGAATTGGAATGTTTGTCTATTTAGGACGTGATGTTTTAGTTAGGGTATTTTATGCTTTAGGTGATGGACAAACACCTTTTAAAATTAGTATATTTAATATTGTTCTCAATGCTGTATTAGACTTAATATTAGTTGAACCTTTTGGTGCGCCCGGTTTAGTTTTAGCTACAGTTGGAGTTAATTGTAGTTCAATGTTAATGTTATTATTTTTGCTCAACCGTAAATTAAATGGCTTACCTTGGCAAGAATGGTGTGTGCCTATTTTGGGTTTAACATTTGGTAGTATTCTCGCTGGAGGAGCTAGTTTTGCAACTTTAATGGCTTCCCAGCAGATGTTAGGTAAACAAGATTTAATTAGTTTACTAATAGAATTATCTATATCTGCTTTAGTGGGAATTGGGGTATTTGCTATAATTGTTTCTAGAATGAATATTCCTGAAGTGAATACTTTTGTAATGAAGATTAGACAAAAGTAGGGGCAAACCCCCCGTGGTTGCCCTCTCACAATTATCAGGTTGATAATCAATTCTACATGGGTTTTGGTTTCATCGCCCAAATAATCAATTTATTGATCAATACAAATATCGGGTCAATCACATGATTACCACACGTAGGGGCAATCATGTGGTAATCATAATTAACGGGGCAACCACGGGGGGATTGTCCCTACACACACACAACCCGAAAACCGATACAGGAGTAATGTTAGGTGTTGATAAGTGTTGTAAAAAAAGAGTTTTTATATAATAAATGATTTCATTTGGGGATGTCTATATGTGTTCATTGGGTATGAAAAGTGCATCCTAAAAATGTGAGATGGCATCTATCAAAAAACTGAATTCCGGGCTAAACTAATCAGTTAGCAATGCTTTTACTTTCGACATTCAATTTTACAAGAGGTTATGGACAAAAGTCCAACAGATGGCAGTATTACCCTCCTCTAAGCTGGCGAGGCAGTCTCCCAGCGCGGGGGAGACTTTAGGAGATTTCTATTATGCTTACACAGGAAATTCGCAATTCCTTAGATATTGCTGACTTAAATCAGCTTAAATGTGACTTGAACTGTCTACAGCCCGTAGATGTAGGGGAATATATTACACAATTGCCTGAAAAACAAAGAGCGATCGCTTTCCGGTTACTCAACAAAGATCAGGCCATAGATGTATTTGAATATTTACCCACAGAAGTACAGGAAGACCTCATAAATTCCCTCCATGATGCCCAAGTAGTTGACCTCGTTGAAGAAATGAGTCCTGACGAACGGGCAGAATTGTTTGATGAACTACCAGCGGGAGTAGTCAAACGCCTATTACAACAACTCAGTCCCGAACAAAGACAAGCCACAGCAACGATTCTCGGCTATCCCGAAGGGACTGCGGGACGGGTAATGACGACTGAATATGTCCGCTTACGACGCGGCTTGACTGTTGGTGAAGCCCTCAGTAAAATCCGCTTGCAAGATGAAGATAAGGAAACAATTTACTACGCCTATGTTACTGACGATAATCGTAAATTAGTCAGTGTTGTTTCTTTGCGTCAGCTATTATTTACCTTTCCCGATGTTTTAATTAAGGATATTGCCAGTCCCCACGTCGTCAAAGTCAAGACAGAAACCCCACAGGAAGAAGTCGCCCGGATTATGCAGCGTTACGATTTAATCGCTATGCCTGTAGTTGATAGAGAAGATAGATTAGTTGGTATTATTACGATTGATGATGTAGTAGATATTTTAGAAGAAGAAGCTACAGAAGATATTCAAAAATTGGCAGGGGTAAGTGGTGACGAAGAAGCTTTATCTTCCCCACTAATGACCATTCGCAAACGCTTACCTTGGTTACTGGGGATTATGGGATTGTATATTGGTGCTGCCAGTGCGATCGCTCCCTTTCAACAAGTCATCGCGGCTGTACCAGTTCTCGCCGTGATTATGCCCATATTTTCTAATACAGGTGGTACTGTCGGTATCCAAGCTTTAACCGTAACTATTCGCGGTTTAGGAGTAGGAGAAGTCACACCCGAAGATACGGTCAAAATTCTCCGCAAAGAACTTTTAGCAGGTTTAGGAACAGCATTAGCTTTAGGGATAGCAATGATAGCCCTTTCCCTGATTTGGGCTAAACCCCAGGAAAGATGGGTGGCTTTAATCGCAGGGGTAGTTATGGCTACTAATACAATGGTAGCTGTTACCTTGGGAACTCTACTACCAATGGGTTTAAAGTACCTCAAACTAGATCCGGCTTTAATGAGTGGTCCACTAGTGACAACAATGCTAGATACAATTGGTTTTTTAACCTTCCTCAGTATGATTTCTTTTGCTTTGAACGTATTTCATTTACAATCTTGACAGGTTGGTAATTAATAATCGTCTAATCATCTAATATCTCAATGCCTACTACTACCTCTACCTGGAATCGTCATCATATTCTCACACTCGCTGACTTCACAACGGCTGAATATAACGCCGTTTTACAAACTGCTGCTTCCTTTCAAGAGGTACTATCACGACGGACAAAGAAAGTCCCCACATTACAGGGACAGGTGGTAGCAAATTTATTTTTTGAACCTTCTACCCGCACCCGTAGTAGTTTTGAAATTGCTGCAAAAAGACTTAGTGCGGATACTTTGAACTTTGCTGCCGCTACATCTTCCATGACAAAGGGAGAAACAATTCTTGACACAGCAAAGACTTATTTGGCTATGGGAACTGATATTATGGTAATCCGCCATAAAGAAGCAGGAGTACCGCAAGCGATCGCCCAAGAGATGGATCGTTTAGGTGTAAAAGTTAGCGTCCTTAATGCCGGTGATGGACAACATGAACATCCATCTCAAGGATTACTTGATTTATTTACAATTTGTAGTTTAATTGACCCTACACAACCCAGAATTGAATTATTACAAGGTAAAAAAATTGCTATTGTTGGGGATATTTTACATTCTCGCGTAGCCCGTTCTAATATTTGGAGTCTCATCGCTAGTGGGGCAGAAGTTCATCTAGCCGCACCTCCCACATTATTACCTAAATTCTTCGCTGAATATTTGGGTGTAACAGACCCAAAAAACTTGAAATCTCCACGATTATTTACTCATTGGCAACTAGAACCAGCTTTAGAAAATGCTGATTTTGTTATGACTTTGCGATTACAAAAAGAACGCATGACAGCCCATTTATTACCCAGTTTACGAGAATATCATCAACTATTTGGTATTACCCGCAATAAGTTAAAATTGTGTAACCCCAATGTTAAAGTATTGCATCCAGGTCCAGTGAATCGGGGTGTAGAAATTAGTTCTGATTTAATGGATGATCCTGAATTCAGCTTAATTCAATCTCAGGTAACTAGTGGTGTAGCAGTACGAATGGCACTTTTGTATTTTATTGGTAGTGGTAGGGCTTGATTAATCATCATAGTGCAGTAAGTACATTGCTCAACGTAATGTTTAACCTCGATAATCCGTTTAAATATAAATACTAATTTATAAATGGAAACTGGAAGCGAGAGGACAAGATTTAATTATATTGAATTGCTATATTATAAATAGTGAAATTTTATAGGATTTTCGCGTTCAGTTTTACCCGTCTGCTCGGACTTTAGATCTTTTTATAAACTTATATCAAACTTGTACTACCCAACAGTGTACTAATCCAGCTATAATTTATTACTATTCCTACTATTAGATACTTGTACCGGAGATATACTGATAATGACTCTATCTAGTTTTGATGAAATAGCGAAATATTTAGAACAGCATGAAAACTCACAACGGATTAAAAAATTAATATTCTTTGCTTGTAAAAATGAGTGGGAAAATGATCAAGATACGCTAAATAGATTTAAATTACAAGAATTAATTCAAGAATTATCTAGTTTAAATCCCACAATAGATCACTTAAACTCAAGTTTATCTATTGCCGTTAAAAGTCTTAGCAAACCAAAACAATACTCTATAATTGCTAGTATCATTATCAAAGAAATAAAAAAATTATATGTAACATCCGAAGAACAAACCGGGATAATATTAAATCCACCTCACCAAGAAGAACAAACCGGAATAATATTAAATCCACCTCACCAAGAAGAACAAACCGGAATAATATTAAATCCACCTCATCAAAATAGCCCTATATTTTATAGTGCTGAACAAAGATCATCAAATCCCCCAACAAAAACTTCAAGCAGTTCAAAAAAATCTCAATATAATCAATTTGATTTACGACAAAATCTGATGAGATTGACTAACCCGTTGAGAGTTAAAATAATTTTATTTTCTGCGCTTTATAGGAAATTTACTTTCAGTGAAGAAGACTGGTTGAAACTGAAAACAGAAAAACTTGATAGTTTATTACAGCTATTATTTAATTCTTGTTCAACTATCAGAGAACTGGAATCTAAAATCAATAATGCTGTGATCTCTTTAGGTAAACCAGACAAAAATGCTCGAGCAGCGGGTGCAATCATTCGAGTTATGCGAGTTTTATATAGTGATATATCAACCAGCCTCAATTCATATAAACCACCTAACAGTTCTTTATCTAAAGAAACTAGTCCACCAACTAATTTTAATTATCAATCTGCACAAACTGAAAATGATAGTTTAGATGGTGATGACAATAATACCTGTCAACTTACAGTACCACATACTTAAGATATAGGTAATAATAAATAATGAAGGCAGTTTTTGACTATTTTTAATTTTGTAAAATTTGTAACAATAATTGAGAGAAAAATATGGATGCTAAAGAACTTCTGAAACGATATGCAAATGGAGAAACAACATTTATCAACGCCAGGTTAAATGGGGTAAATTTATTTGATGCAGATTTAATCGGCATAGGTTTGGATCAGGCAAATTTGTCTAATGCTATCTTAACTTTTACCTATCTAAATCAGGCTATTCTTAATAATGCAAATCTAACTCGTGCAAATCTCCGTGGTGCAAACCTAACTCAAGCAAAATTACAAAATGCCAACTTGCATGATGCTGATTTGCATGGTGCAACTTTGCAAAGTGCTGATTTGCGTAATGCTAATTTAACTTTGGCACATTTGCAAGATGCTAACTTAATGGGTGCTGATCTACGTGGTAGTGATTTGAGTATTGCTAACCTAACAGGCGCTTGCCTCCGGGGCGCTAACCTGCGAGAAGAAAAAAGAGTCTGTTCTACAACTCTCAAGGGTGCTAACCTGCATAAAGCTGATTTGCGAGGTGCTAATTTAACGGGTGCGAACCTAGCCAATACAAATCTAAGTGGTGCTAATTTAAGTGAGGCTATGCTGCATGGTGTGGATCTGAGTGGAGCTAATCTCAGTGGGGCAATTTTACAAAATGCTACTTTAACTGAGACTAATCTAGAGGGTGCTAATTTAAATAGTGCTAACCTGATCAATGCTAGGCTGGCAAAAGCAAATTTCAATGAAGCTGAATTGATAGGTGCTAATTTGCATGGTGCAATTATGCCACAGGCTACACTGATTAAAGCCAAGATGAATCGAGCCAACCTCAGTTTTGCTAGACTGAGTAAAGTTAACTTAACTCGAGCTGATCTAACTGAAGCTGATCTAACTGAAGCCGAATTCATAGATGCAATTCTTGCTATGACAGACCTTACCAATGCTAATTTAACCAAGGCAAATCTGCTCAGAGCAGAAATTAGTACGACAAATCTCACAGGTGCAAATTTAGATGACGCAGTAATGCCTGACGGGACAAGTGGCTACTAAAAATCGGGAGATTTATGAGTAATTTCCTGGATTAAATGCTCTTTTCAATTATTCTATCCCATGGGAATTAAACCAAAAACTTTTACAAAAACTGGTAACAAATATGCCTACTTTAAAAGTCAACCATCTTACTTCTTTAGCCATACTTTCCTTGCTGATAAGTGGCAGTTGGATGTTTGTATGTGAATATAGTCCAATTCAGGCTCAAATACCTAATAATAGTCAAGACAACCAAAATTTTGATCGATATTTTGTTTATGTTGATAGCAGTAATTTACAACTTTTACAGCGAGTTCGGCAAGTTGAACCTAATGCCTATATCCGCAATTATAATGGACGTAAAGTGATCCAATCTGGCGTTTTTAATGGACAATCTAATGCTCAACAGCGAGTAAAAGAGTTGGAATTTAATAGTATTACTGGCGCTCGCATTGTTAATTCTGAAAACACAGAATTAACACCTAATTATTCTGCATACAATACGCAAAACTATGCAAATAACTATCAACAGGAAAAAAGAGATTCCTATTATGTAGTTATTCCTAGTAATGCTAATAATTTACGTTCATTAGGTACAGAAATTCGCCAGAGAATTAGCATCAATATTAATGTATTTAGGAGAAATCAACCACTAGGAACGCACATAGCTGTAGGACCATTTAGCGATCGCTTAGAAGCAGAACAATGGAATAGCTATTTGAAAAATCTAGGTTACGGTAATGCCAGAGTTTATTATGGAAAATAATTCTGAACTATGATTTTTATGATTTTTATGATGAAGATGATTAATTAATTTGTTAAAGCAATTAATCATCTTCATCAAATTAATCAGATAAATCATAGTTTAGAATAATTAATCAGATAAATCATAGTTCAGAATAATTAATCATCTTCATCAAATTAATCAGATAAATCATAGTTCAGAATAATTAATCAGATAAATCATAGTTCAGAATAATTAATCAGATAAATCATAGTTCAGAATAATTAATCACAAAAATCATAGTTCAGAATAATTAATCAGATAAATCATAGTTCAGAATAATTAATCACAAAAATCATAGTTCAAACTTTTTATGACAACTAAAGCAATGACTAAAGAACAATTTATTGTAACCGCAGCCCAAATGCGGGAAATAGAAACCCGAATATTTACTGCGGGAATGCCTGTAGCTGCTTTAATGGAAAAAGTAGGAGGATTAATTTCCCAACGATTACAAGCTCTTATTTCCCCAGAACAATGTGTAGGAATATTAGTCGGTCCTGGTCATAATGGAGGAGATGCCTTAGTAATAGCCCGTGAATTGCATTTTCATGGTTATGAAGTTTGGATTTATCAACCTTTTTCTAAATTAAAAGAATTAACTTCCCAACATTTCCAATATGCAGTAAGTTTAGGGATTCCCTGTTATCAAGAAATTTCCCAATTACCAAATAGTGATTTTCTAATTGATGGTTTATTTGGATTTGGGTTAGAAAGAGAAATTACTGATTCTGTAGCTGCGGCAATTAATCATTTTAATGCTAGAAATCAGCCCATTATTAGTATTGACATACCTTCAGGTTTGCATACAGATACAGGAGAAATTTTAGGAACAGCTATTCAGGCAAATTATACATTTTGCTTGGGTTTATGGAAACAAGGTTTATTGCAAGAACAAGCATTACCTTATATTGGTAAAGCTGAATTAATTGATTTTGATATTCCCTCTTCAGACATTCATGCTGTTTTAGGTAATATTCCCCAAATAAAACGCATTACAAAAACCACAGCATTATCTACTTTACCCTTACCCCGTTCCCTAACTACTCATAAATACAAACAAGGACATTTACTATTAATTTGTGGTTCTCAACGTTATGCCGGTGGGGCAATTTTAACAGCTTTAGGTGCGCGAGCTTCCGGTATAGGAATGTTATCAATTGCTGTCCCAGAATCCCTGAAAATGTTGCTAGTTTCCCATTTACCAGAAGCACTAATTATAGGTTGTCCAGAAACCAAAACCGGAGCAATTGCAAACTTACCAATCGTAGGGTGTGTTAGCGACAGCGTAACGCACCTCATAGATTTAAATTCATTTACCACAATCGCGTGCGGACCCGGTTTAACAAAAGATAATATTGATCTTATTCCCGAAATAATTAAATGTGAATGTCCTCTAATTCTTGATGCTGATGCTTTAAATATTTTGGCACAATTAGGAACTATCCCCACCTTAAAACAGCGCCAAGCAGCCACCATACTCACACCCCATAGTGGGGAATTTCAACGGTTATTTCCGAATATTCCTCACACAGATAGAATCAAAGCAGTGCAAACAGCAGCCCAAGAAAGTGGGGCTATAGTCCTATTGAAAGGGGCAAGAACCGCTATTTCTAATCCCCAAGGTGATATTTGGATAAATCCTGAAAGTACCCCAGCCTTAGCCCGTGGGGGCAGTGGTGATGTATTAACAGGCTTATTAGGGGGACTATTAGCGCAAATGATGAATAAAGAAATTTTTATAGAAGATATAGTAGCAACTGCGGCTTGGTGGCATTCTCAAGCAGGGATTTTAGCAGCAGAAACAAGAACAGAATTAGGAGTTGATGCTTTTACACTGACGCAATATTTACTACCAGTCCTGAAACAATAATAATAACCTAAGTAGTCTGTCAAATAAATTTTGACGGATAAGGGAATGAACCACGAAGGCACGAAGAACACGAAGGAAGAAGGAAAGAAGAAAAATCTATTTACCCGTCAATTAGTTCTTGACAGACTACTAAGTTACTAATTAGGAAAAAGGCAAAAAGTGAAAGGCAAAAGGTAAAAATTTTACCAATTACCAATTACCAATTACCTAATAACAATTAATTACTTAACTGTTACCTTACCACCAGCTTCTTCAACACGCTTCTTGATATCTTCAGCAGCTTCTTTAGTTACAGCTTCCTTAATCGCTTTAGGAGCAGCTTCTACTAAATCTTTAGCTTCTTTCAGACCTAAACCTGTGATTTCACGGACAATCTTCAAGACAGCAATCTTCTTATCTGCGGGTACAGAATCCAAAATTGCATCAAATTCGGTCTTCTCTTCGACTACTTCAGCAGCAGCACCAGGAGCAGCCATCATCATCATGCCACCAGCAGCAGGAGCAGCACTAACACCAAAAGCTTCTTCGATTTGCTTAACTAATTCAGAAGCTTCTAATAAAGTCAGAGATTTTAATTGTTCTAAAATTGTTTCGGTTGCAGCAGACATGGATATAACTCCTAAAGAATTTTTGATTTGTTTGGGTTAAAAGAACCCGTGAGGGTTATTTGTTACTTGTCAGTGATTAATCTTCACTGACTACCGCTGACTCAGCAGCACTTTCAGAACTATCGCTATTTTCCTTTTCAGCGACAGCTTGCAAAGCGCGAGCCAAGGAAGTGGGAACTTCGTTGATACCAACAGCCAGCTTGGTAGCCAGAGCGTTGATAGCACCAGCAATTTGAGCCATGAGTTGTTCCTTAGATGGCAAGTCTCCTAGAGCCTTGACATCAGCTTCACTCAGGACACGACCTTCCATGACACCACCGCGAATTTCTGATTTCTTGGTGGCTTTTTGGAATGCTTGGTAAGCTTTAATCGCAGATAAATCTTCTTTAACTAGCAGAAAGGCCGAAGAACCGTTAAGTAATTCCGACATTGGCTGCCATTTTTCCTGATCCTTAATCGCAATGCCCATAAAGGTGTTTTTTGTCACCTTACAGATAGCACCACTAGGACGGAGTTGCCGACGCAAATCTGTGATTTCAGCAACTGTTAGCCCCTGATAATCAATTACCAGTGCTAAAGTTGATTCACTCAAAGAAACTTTAAGATCAGCAACTATTTCTTTTTTGTTTTCTAACGTTCTTCCCATACTTATCTCACCTCCAATGTCAGTTGTCAGTGGTCAGTTGTTAGTTGTCAGTTGTCAATTGTTAGTTGTCAGTTGTCAGTTGTCAGTTGTCAATTGTCAGTTGTCAGTTGTCAATTGTTAGTTGTCAGTTGTCAGTTGTCAGTTGTCAGTCTTTAATCTATTTACTGTCACCTGTCACCTTTTTGCTGACACCCGGAAAAAACTTAACCCCAGCTATCTTAGCCAGGGTTTCAAAGGAGTATTTTTAAAGCCGTAGTTATTAAACTTCAGGCGGTTAAAATTACAACCTCGGCAGGGTATTAAGCTATTAGCACCTGCTGTCTCCGGCTTTGCTTATTTAATTTTGGTTATTGGTAATTACTGATGATATTCATCTATTACCAATTACCCATTACCAAATTACGCAGCGTCAGTCAGTTTTAAATCCCGTAGGGCGCTGATGTCAATGGCAATTGATGGACCCATTGTTGAGGAAATATACAATGACCGCCAATAACGACCTTTAGCACCTGAAGGACGGTTACGGTCAACTGACTCTTGTAATGCCTTCAGGTTTATTAATAAATCTTCAGGTGAAAAAGCAGTCTTACCAAACATAACATGGACAATCCCAGTCCGATCAGCCCGATATTCTAATTTACCAGCTTTGAATTCAGCGATCGCACTAGCAACATCAAATGTCACTGTTCCACCCTTAGGTGAAGGCATCAAACCCCGTGGACCGAGTAATTTACCCAGCTTTGCTACCTGTGGCATCACATCTGGTGTAGCAATCAGCTTATCAAAGTCCATGAAGCCTTTCTGAATCTGTTCAATTAGTTCTTCTGAACCAGCTAAATCAGCACCAGCATTAGTTGCTTCTGTGACTTTTTCACCTCTAGCGATAACAGCTACCCGAATTATCTGTCCTGTTCCTTTGGGTAGTGCTACCGTTGTCCGCAACTGTTGGTCTGTATACTTAGGGTCAATTCCTAACCGGATATGAGCTTCAGCAGCTTCGGCAAATTTAGCGGTTGCTGTTTCTTTTAACAGAGCTAATGCTTCTAAGGGAGTATAATCCCGATCTTCTACTTTTTCTAGTAACGCCTGTAAGCGGCGTGATACTTTTTTTGCCATTTTTTTCTCCTGGGGTGATCTCGAAGCCGTGCTTCTCCCCCGATAATTTTTTTGTTAGTAGTCAGTTGTCAGCTTTTATTTGTACTGTCACCTGTCACCTGTCAACTGTCACCTATTCTGTGATAGTTACGCCCATATTTTTAGCAGTTCCTTCCACGATATTCATGGCTGCATCAATATCATTAGCGTTGAGGTCAGGAAGCTTGGTTTGAGCAATTTCGCGTAATTGCGTTCTACTAATGCTACCAACTTTGGTTTTGTTGGGTTCATTTGAGCCTTTTTCAATCTTCGCTGCCTTGCGAATTAACACTGATGCTGGTGGAGTTTTGAGGACAAACGTAAAACTTCTATCTTCATAAACAGAAATTTCCACAGGTATTACCATTCCAGCTTGGTCTGCTGTTTTGGCATTGTACTCCTTGCAGAACATCATGATATTAACACCATGTTGACCCAGTGCGGGACCAACTGGCGGTGCTGGGTTGGCTTTCCCAGCATTCAGGGCCAACTTAATGACCGCTACTACTTTCTTCGCCATTTGTATTTAGCTCTGTTTTTTAACCTGATTAAATTCCAATTCTACTGGTGTATCTCGTCCAAAGATTGAAAGTAGAGCTTTTAGTTTACTCCGTTCTGGGGAAACTTCAATCACCTCGCCTTCAAAATCCTTAAATGGACCAGAAAGCACAACTATCTTATCACCTGTAGCCATATCAATTATGACTACTGGTTCTTGTTCCAGGGCTTGCTTGAATATGCGTTCAACTTCCGAAGGATTCAGGGGAACTGGCTTAACGTGGCCACGACCTCTGCCGCTACCGCGTTTTTGCTCTGCACCCACAAAGTTAATGACGTGAGAGGTGTTTCTTACCACCTGCCATGTATCATCACTCATCACCATTCGTACTAACACATAACCAGGAAAAACCTTTTCTTCTGAAGGTAGACGTTTACCATCCTTACGGATTTTCACCGTTGGAGTGTGGGGAATTTCCACTTGGATGATTTTGTCAGCGACATCAAAAGTTTGGATCCGTTGCTCTAAATTTGTCTTTACCCGTTTCTCACAGCCAGAGGCTACTTGCACTGCATACCAGCGGGCTTCTTTAATCGCTGTTAAGAGTGTTTCCTCTAACTGCAACTCGGAGTTGCGCGGTTCGTCTGTTGCAGAAGTCATCAGAACACCTGTTTTGCTGCCCAAGCGAACAATCCATCGACCAAATATATTAAAAATGCGGAGAGTGTAACCATTAATAGCACAGCGGCTGATTCACTCACCAACTGTTGCCGACTGGGCCAAATTACTTTTTCAAGTTCTTCCTTTGTTCCTTGGAAAAAATTGTTTAAGTTAAACCCATTTTCGGTTTCTGGCATTTCTGCTTCATTTTTTTTGGCCACAGTCGTTATACCCCCGTTTCTAAAATAGCCCAACCTTGTGATTTTATTTTCAAGGTTTACAGCTTCGGCCTCAATTAACTAGCAACATGAAAGCTATATTTTAAAAAAATTATACCCGAAATAATTAACGCTTTCTGCTATTTTGGCAGTGACGTTATTGCTTCGGGCAATATTTTTCTTTTTTAGCGCGCCCTGGAGGACTTGAACCCCCGACATCAGGTTTTGGAGACCTGCGTTCTACCAACTGAACTAAGAGCGCACAAGCTTTTCTCGTTACAGTCATTGCGCTGAACTTTTTTTAGTATAACGCAATTTCGACTCTGATTGTAACTTATTTTTTTTCTTTTGGCAAGTTAGCGGCGGATGCCGCTTGCAGACTGGGTTTTATCTGTTAATTCACCATTGGCAATTACAGAGGGCGGTCAAATCTTTGTTTAATCCGGGTTGCCTTACCGACTAAATCGCGTAGATAGTAAAGTTTAGCACGTCTAACTTTACCACGACGCAATACTTTAATGCTTTCAACTAGAGGAGAATGGAGTAAAAATACTCGTTCCACACCCACACCTTGGAAAACTTTACGGACTGTGATAGTTTCGTTGATGCCGCCATTGCGTCTAGCTATAACTACACCTTCGTAAGGTTGCACACGGAATTTAGTGCCTTCCTGAATTTTCACTCCTACCTTAACTGTGTCACCGACATAGATATCGGGTAAATCAGATTTCATCTGTTCCGCTTCAATTGAGCGGATAATCTCTTGCGCGTTCATTACTCTTTATCTTTTTTGAAAAAACTCACAATCGTCTATTATAAATCCATAATTGCCTGAGAGTTTAAAAATTTCCATTATTTAAATAAAAATTACTCTAAATAAAAATTATTTACAAATTTCCAAAACCTTTTAACTGACAACTGACAACTGACAACTGACAACTGACCAATTAGTGTTGTAAAATAGACAGTGTAAGGATTCAGGGGGAACCAGGTAACTGGTCATAAACGCCTATAGAGACTATCTTTGGCAATATTCAAGGTTTGAAGTCCAGTCAGCTAAAACAACTCCAGCGGCTGTACCACCAACGCATATCTGGTGATTGCATTACTACAACTGAGTTTGCTCAACGTTTAGCAGCAATTAGTACAGAAATTAATCAACCTGTTTGTACTTACATTAACCGTCGCGGACAAGTGATTCGGGTCGGTGTAGGTAATCCGCGTCAAACCCAAATTCCGCCTCTAGAACTGCCTCGTTATGGTGCAGAACGTCTGAGCGGTATTCGTTGTTTATCTACTAATCTCAAGTCAGAACCACCGAATGAGTCAGCATTGACAGCGATGGCTTTACAAAGGTTGGATGTCTTAGTAGTTTTAAATATTACTGGGGGAGGATTTACTAAACGTGGTGGTGGTTCAACTGGATACGTGAAAGAAGCTTATTTAGCGCATCTGGTAGCCAATAATAGACAGTTAGTGACTACTCAATCCTCTGGTATGAGTATTCCAGAGGCCGGAATATATTCCCACATATCACCACCTTTAAGTTTAGATGCTTTAGCCGATCAGGATTTTCTAGACTTAGTGGCAGGTTTAGAAGAGGAATTTAGTCGGGAATATATAGCTCAAGAAGTAGATGATGATCATGATCGAGTGCTGGTTGTTGGGGTGTTAACGGAAAACACCAATCAGCAACAATTCCAAGATATCATGGTGGAATTGACACGGTTAGTGGATACGGCTGGAGGTGTTGTATTACAAATATTACAACAAAAGCGATCGCGCATTCATCCCCAAACAGTCATCGGTGAAGGTAAAGTCCAAGAAGTTGCCCTGACGGCGCAAACTTTAGGTGCTAACTTAGTAGTGTTTGATCGTGATCTTTCACCTTCCCAAGTCCGCAACTTAGAAGCGCAAATTGGTGTCAGAGTCGTTGACCGCACCGAAGTAATTTTAGATATCTTTGCCCAACGCGCTCAATCTGGTGCAGGTAAATTACAGGTAGAACTAGCACAGCTAGGGTATCTGCTGCCACGACTCACTGGCAGAGGTCAATCCATGTCCAGATTAGGGGGTGGTATTGGCACAAGAGGACCTGGTGAAACCAAACTAGAAACAGAACGCCGAGGTATTCAAAAACGGATTTCTCGACTGCAACACGAAGTCAATCAATTACAAGCGCATCGTTGCCGATTACGTCAGCGGCGACAACATCAAGAAGTTCCTTCGGTGGCTTTGGTGGGTTATACCAACGCTGGTAAATCTACTTTACTTAACGCCCTCACCAATTCAGAAGTATACACGGCTGACCAACTGTTTGCCACTCTTGACCCCACAACCCGACGCTTAACACTTCCCCATGCGGAGACGGCCGCACCCCAGGAAACTCTAATGACGGATACTGTAGGGTTCATCCATGAATTACCTGCATCTCTAATGGATGCCTTCCGGGCAACTTTAGAAGAAGTTACAGAAGCGGATGCTTTACTGCACTTAGTAGATTTATCTCATCCTGCTTGGTTAAGTCATATTCGCTCAGTTCGGGACATACTCGCGCAAATGCCGATTACACCAGGACCGGCATTAGTTGCTTTTAATAAAATTGATCAAGTTAATAGTGAAACACTGGCTTTGGCTAGAGAAGAGTTTCCTTTAGCAGTGTTTATTTCTGCTAGTCAGCGTTTAGGACTGGAAACTCTGCGTCAGCGGTTATCCCTATTAATTCAGTACGCTGTTGGTGATGATTAGGGTATGAAACTTCCAAATAAAAAAATATCCCAAATTCTTTTGTGGTGCAGGCATCTTGGCTGCTAATAATACAAGGACGGGCAGGATGCCCATCCCACAAGATTGGAACATTTTTTTGTGAAGTTCTCTATATAGAAGCAAGAGCAGGAACAAGAATCTTGGGGTAGGAAAGCAATTTATGTGTTTTTTCTCTCTTTCTTCCTTCTTCCTTCTTCCTTCTTCCTTCGTGTACTTCGCTCCTTCGTGGTTCATTCACTCCTAACTCCTAACTCCTATTCCTGTTTCATTAAAGTCAGTTCAATATAATTTTCACTGGGTTGTTTAATGCTCACTTCTACATTAGGACCAAAATATTTGGTCATTTTTTCCTGCTTTTGTTGCCAGGTATCAAAGGTGATTAGTGGTGAATCAAATTCTAGAATTAGGGTATAAGCTCCATTAATTTCGGTTTCTCGCAAACCGGTGACGACTGGTCTGACTTCGTCTGTGGGACTTAAACCTAGATAAGCCAGGGCTAAATCTAGATGGGATTTTTGCCCATAACAGAAGCGGGTGATGTCCTTGCGGATTTTAGTCTGTGTGACTGTTGCTTGTTGCTTTCTGAGTTCTAGGATTGATGGTGTGGTAATTTTGCTGAAGGGGATAGGTTTAAGCTCATTAGCTTTGAGGGCTAAACCTCCCAGTAATAGCGGAAAACCATAGAAAAAGCCCACTAGATTGAGGGTAGCATTATCCGCAAAGTATGCTACAAAACCCGTGATAGTCAGTATACTACCTATTGTTAACCCAAGTGTTCCCAAAGAAATTCCGCCAAACATAAGTTAAGATTTGTATAATTTATTTTCATCTTTTATTATCATCGCTGATTAGCGACAGATTGGGGAAGGGAAATATTGAGATTTTTCCTTTTTGCGTTAAGTTTAGATTTGAAGTGTTTCAAAACTGGAAGCAAAAAAATGGATATTCAGATAATTAAAGACCGAATTAGCACTGTTAAAGTTAAACGTGAACGGTTGCTGAGTTTATTAGAACAACCCAACTTAGGGACTTTAAGAGTTGATGTCAATCAAGCTTTGGAAGAGTTAGATGATTTAATTGATGAGTTTAAACGAACTATTCCCGAAGCAGGAAATAATTAACTTAAGTTGTTAGTTATCTAAATTGAAGCTGGTAATTGATAATTGTAATTATCAATTACCTTTGGATTGATACGGTATATTACAGGTAAATGCGGTACTAATTCTAATCACAGAGCAATTATAAAACAAGTATTTTACCACTGATACGTAAATTTGTCATTAAGCAGAGTGCAATCTTTCTTCTGGAAATGAAGAATATCTACCTCTGTTCCCTAACTGTCTGACTAAAGCAATAAGTTCCTTTGTGGGAATATCTTTTGTGCAAACTTTATCAAAGTGGTGCTGAGTTTTATTGTTCTGAAATGATGATTCATCTACAGATGAATAAGCCAAAATCTGGGTATTTGGGGATATGGCTTTGATGTAATTAGATGCTGACCAACCATCCATAATTGGCATTTGTAAATCGAGAATGATCACGTCAGGTCGATAGATTTGAACCATTTCTATAGCTTCTTGACCATTACTAGCTAACCCAACAACGTGAATATTTTCTTGAACAGAAAAAACTAGTTGTAGGCTTAAACGAGTGAGTTCATGATCATCAACTACAAGAACGCGCAACTTAGAAGAATCATGGGACAACATTAACATTCCAGAAAAATAATAAATTGGAATCCTTACAGTTTATGAGTAAAGGTTAAATAATTCACTCTATCCCATGGGTGAATTTTAGGCATTAAAAGCTGATTTTGATGCAAAAATCGCATTAAAAAAATGTTCTTTTCGTATATTGCTGGTATGACAGATTGACAACTTAACAAACTGGCATACTATCCTACTACATCATCTCCAAAATATGTTAATTATCACCGGATATCAATCCTAATGCCCTTAAAAATATACATTTAGTTTCATACTTGTGTAATTCCGAAGATTATTTTCTAAAATGTATCTAGGACTAATATTTGATTTTTGAAATATACTTTTGGTGGGCAATGCCCACTGGATAAGGGTTTTGGTGGGCATTGCCCACCCTACACTACTTAAAATTTTTCAAATATCATTTATGATTCCTAGATATATTGACTGAAGAAGAATTTACAAAACGGTATGTAAATTCCAATCCAGAATTTAAGATTATTATTCACCTTTGCTGCAACTAATGAGAATTTAATTTATGCCAGCAGAGCGTAAAGTCATAGACATAATAGTTTTTTGAGAATTAGCTTCTGGACAGTTTTCACCAGGGCATCTTTGGATATAATTACCATCAGGTTGTAAGTCCCAAGCATGACGATTATCTGCCAACATAATTCCTAAGATTTCTTGGAGATCTTTGGCAATTTCTTGGTCTTTAATGGGGGTAATTACTTCAACTCGGCGATCTAAATTGCGACGCATCCAGTCTGCACTGCCAATATATATTTCTTCTTGACTATTGTTGTAGAAGTAAAATATGCGGGAGTGTTCCAAAAAGCGGCCAATAATGCTGATAACGCGAATATTGTCGCTAATATTTGGTAGTCCGGGACGTAAACAACATATCCCCCGAATAATCAGGTCAATTTTGACTCCAGCCCGAGAAGCTTCGTATAGAGCAAAAATGATTTGTGGATCAACTAGGGCGTTCATTTTGGCAACTATGCGCCCAGAAAATCCATTATGGGTATTTTCAATTTCGCGGTGGATTAATTCCAGAAAGCGATCGCGCATATTCACAGGTGCTACCATAATTTCTCGATAGGATTTTTGGCGAGAGTAGCCTGTTAAGAAGTTAAACACATCTGTTAAATCTGCACCTAATTCTTCTCGACAACTAAATAAGCCTAAATCTGTATAGAGTCGTGCGGTTTTCGGGTTATAATTACCAGTCCCAATATGTACATAACGGCGCATTTTATCTTTTTCCCGTCGCACTACTAGGACAATTTTGCTATGGGTTTTTAAACCGACTAAACCATAGACAACATGAACCCCAACTCTTTCTAAACGCCTTGCCCAATAAATGTTATTTTCTTCATCAAATCGGGCTTTTAATTCCACTAATACGGAAACTTGTTTCCCATTTTCAGCCGCAGCAATTAAAGCATTAACTATGGGTGAGTCTCCAGAAGTCCGGTAGAGAGTCATTTTGATGGCTAGGACATTGGGATCATGGGCGGCACTAGTAATAAAGCGTACCACTGTACCAGAGAAGGATTGATAGGGATGATGAACTAGTAAATCTTTTTCACGAATGATGGAAAAAAAGTCTTTTCCTTCTTCTGGTTCGAGAACTTCAGCATCAATATTCGGTTCTCTTAGTCGTTGTAAGCGGGAAGGAACGACGGATTGACGTGGGGAATCTTTAAGTTCTGGTAATGGTAGTGCCAGAAAATACATTAAATCTCGCAGTGCCAAAAGACCATCAACTTCATAAATATCGCTTTCGGTTAATCCCAAATCTTCTAAGAGACGGGAACGCACTGATTGAGGGGTTTGGGAGCGAATTTCTAACCTGACGGTATTCCCACCCATGCGACGTTTGCGAAGTTCCTGTTCAATGGCTAATAACAGGTCATCTGCTTCGTCTTCTTCCAATTCTAAATCAGCGTCACGGGTAATGCGGAAGGGGTGATATTCTTGAATATTCATCCCTGGGAATAGAGATTCTAGGTTATGAGCGATCGCTTGTTCTAAAGGAATCCCTGTCCAGTTAGCAGTTTTACCATTGTCTTGAATCCTCAACTCTGGGGGTAAGGGCAAAAATCTTGGTAAAACTTGAGGAACTTTGACTCTGGCAAAAAATTCCTCTTCGGTATCGGGATTTTTTACCATCACGGCTAGATTTAAACTGAGATTAGAAATGTGGGGAAAGGGATGACTAGGATCAACAGCGAGAGGAGTCAGAACTGGAAAAACCTGTTCTTGAAAATAATTATCTAAGTAACTACGCTGTTTTTGATTGAGTTCTATGTAATCCAGAATATAAATTCCCTGTTGTACTAACAGTGGTTGAAGAATGTCCTCAAATTCGGCGTTCAGTTTTTTGAGTTGAGGAATTAGTTGCAGACGGATATCATCTAGTTGTTGTTGTGGTGTGCGGCCATCGGGGGTTAATAAATTAACAGTAGCTTCTACCTGTTGCTTTAAAGCTGCTACTCGCACCATAAAGAACTCATCCAGGTTGGAACTAAAAATGGCCAAAAATTTCAGCCTTTCTAATAGAGGAGTTCTGGAGTCACAAGCTTCATGTAACACCCGATGATTAAATTCTAGCCAACTTAACTCACGGTTGATGTAGTATTGTGGATCACTCAAATTCATGGAAGCAGAATTCTTTTTTGGTTTCGGCATGATCACCTAGATTAAGGCAGATATTGCCCATAGAGCATGAATATAAATATCTTAATTGCTACTGCATAGATTTTGACAATTCTTGATCTAGAAACCTGATTAAGTTTTCAATCAAGGATAACTTCGTATAAAAAATTACATTAAAACTTGCCATTACTAATTATGTTTCAAGCCACTCGTCGCCGTTTAGCGATTTGGTACACGGCTATAACTGCAATTCTACTACTATTATTTGCTAGTGGAGTATATTTGTATGTTCGCAGTACATTAATTGAGAGAATTGACGATACATTAGATCACGTGGTGGAAGTTGTCGAGCGTTCTTTAGTAATTGAACCCATAAACTTACAACCTAATCAACTGCGAGTAAATGTAAAAGCTAGTTTTCCTAATAATGCCGAAAATGCTGAAGATGATCGCATTGATTTAGAGTGGTTTAGTCCGAATGGTCAATTAATGTGGTCAACTTTTTCGCAAATATTAGATATTCCTATTCATACCTATCATACTGGTGAAACTGTGCGAATAGAGGGAATAGGAGGATGGGGAGAATCTGCACAGTTATTTAGACAAGTTACGAAAAGGATAGAAATAGGCAGACAGGTTTTAGGATATTTGCGAGTGAGTCATCCTTGGTTTGAAGTGACAAAACCCAGCCGAGAATTAATTTTTGATTTAGCTTTAGGGATTAGTTTAATGGTATTGGCTGTAGCTGCTAGTGGTTGGTTTTTATCTGGAAAGGCAATGGAACCAGTGGGGGAATCTTACCAACGCTTGAAACAATTTACTGCCGATGCTTCCCATGAATTAAGAAGTCCTATTGCTTTAATTCAAACTAATGTCCAAATTGCCTTAGCTGATTTAGATGCAGGGGAAGACAAAAATACAGTTGAATATAAACAACAATTAAAAGTTGTAGAAAGACTTACCCAAAGATTAGGAAAGTTAGTTAACGATTTGCTATTTTTAGCTAGACAAGATAGTGGTATAAGCATGGATTTATTTTCATCTTGTCCTCTTGATGCTTTATTGATGGAAGTTGTCGAAGAACAACAATTTGTAGCTAGAGAAAAACAAATTAATCTGGTTTTGAATTTAGTTGATTCTCCTTTGACGGCAGTTAATCCTGAATTACTAGAAAACTGGTTTACTCTCACGGGGAATTGGGAGCAATTAGTGAGATTATTTACAAATTTAATTGGTAATGCTTTGCAATATACTCCAGCACAGGGAGTAATAAAAGTGGAGTTAGAAAGAATAGAGGGGATAAATCGAGTTACAGGAATGCGTTATACTAATTCTTGTTTACAAATAAACGTCAGTGATACGGGAATTGGTATTCCTGCGGATGCGCTACCAAAACTATTTGACCGCTTTTATCGAGTTGATCCAGCACGAACCCATAGAAACGAGAAAACGGCTACAGCTAAAACTACTGGTTCAGGATTAGGATTAGCGATAGCTATTGCTATTATCGAACATCATCAAGGACAAATTCAAGTGGCCAGCAATCTGGGAGAAGGTACTACTTTCACCGTTACCCTACCCATTTTACCCCCAAATAATAATCAAGTCTAAACTATGATTTGTTTGATTCATGTGATTTTTATGACTAATGACCAATCAAGTCTGAACTATGATTTGTTTGATTTTTATGACCAATGACCAATGACTAATCAAGTCTGAACTATGATTTGTTTGAT
>JAKOGY010000494.1 GCA_028658405.1 Dolichospermum sp. ST_sed8
TCATAAATACTACTAAATCGGCTTTTTGTTGATGTGTGACAGTTAGGGTGCGGAATGTGGGATAAAAACAGACATCTGAAACCAAAAAAGAGATTTGAGCAACGATGAATCGTCAAAAATGACATTAAAGGGGGTAAATGAGCATCCATCCCGAAACTTACGCTAAGGACTTGATGACCTGTTTTCAACATCATTTTCACCTACGAAAAACCTGTACCAATTGAACCCTCTGAAGTTTAGGAGCCTCAAACCACTGCTGTGCCGTATTAAATTGTTGCACCAAATAATCTTTAGGTAAATTGGTACGTTGAGAATTCAAAAAAACATTGATTGACAGAATACCTATCCAGTATAGGTTACAGCCTTAGCGTAACTTTCTGTTCGATTGCTCATTTACCCCCTGGACGATTTGGATTTAGCATCCAAGTGAGGATTTGGCAAAAAATAATAGCCAGTAAACCAAAAAATTCCGAAACTGCCGTTAATACCTTTCGCAATCGCGTCGGTTGGAAACTCCAATCTCCTCGCACCCAAAATGATTTCATCAGCAGCGACTGGCTGAATGAATCCGAAATCAATTATTCACTGAACTCCGCTCCTATCGGACACTTACCCTGGGCTGGTGTTTCGGACGCACTTGTGCAGTCGGTTGCAGTTCCTCCCCCAGGAGAACACTGTGGTAGCTGTAGCATTGATGCAATGTCCCTGCGGAATGGGCGATTTTATACATATCTGCCCCAACTTTTTGCACGAATAAAAGTGGCATTGAATATTCGTGCGCCGAAAAGTTAATTTTGCTCAGGAACTTATCAATAGTTTCAGAGTTAATAAGTAGGCATTAATGCGAATTTTTGGGTGATTATTGAGATTAAACTGTCCTTATTGATAAGATGCGTTTCCCCTGACAGGCGATCGCATAGCACCCCGTAGCGATCGCAATTATAAATTCCCAAACCTGCAATCATCGTTGTTTCTAACCAGGATTATTTGCAACTATTGTCTAAGTTGTAACTTCAGAGGATGGCTTTGGCTTTTTCTCAAAAGTCTGGATATTAGGTTCTAACAGTAAAAAACCGTCATTAGTTACCTCTCCCATTTTCCCAGCAATAGCACCTACCCACTGGGGATAATTGGCCTGTGCGTCGGTCAATTTCTTCCAAACTTTAGGTTTAACAGTGACGCTAATTATCCTTCCATCGCAGTCAATCTCAAATTGTTGCCAACCATTTTCTACAGTTTTAACTTCTGGCAGTTCGTTGATTTTGATAGTTAGTTCTAATTTTCCTTCAATCACAAATAAGTACCTAAGCAAAATTAATTTTATATTCTTTTCCAAATTCTCGAATGATTTTTT
>JAKOGY010000495.1 GCA_028658405.1 Dolichospermum sp. ST_sed8
TTATGTTTTTACGATCTTTGTGCAAAGTAGCCTTAACAAAATCTCCTGTAGAAACATGAGTGAATATTTTTTTAGGCTCGGTGCAAGGAAAACCAAATTTATTGATCCTACAGAATCTTCTGCAACTATGCCCCGTGCTTTTTACTGTTAAAATTTTTGTTGTAAGTATTTTGAGAGTTTCAACTTTCCCGACACAAGCAGCATCAATCCAATGAGTTTTAGGCAATCCTAAACGAGTTCTATTAAACTTAGTTAAACCTCCTGAACCTGTTGTTATAGGTAATCCAGTTTCTTTTAACTTATTAAATAAAGCCCATCTCGTTGAATTTACAGCAGACGCATCTTTTAGTGTCCGCTTGGCTTGGGATAAAATTTGCTTCAACAACTCAGGCTTTTTTACTAAAAACTTCTCAATATCTTGAGTACCTTTTTTGATATTGCATTTCTCACAAGCTAGACACAAATTAGAAATTCTATTAGTTCCTCCTTTGGCTTTTGGTTTAATATGCTCAACTTGTAAAGGGACATTTTCAGCAGTACAGTATGCACATTTTCTATTCCATTTATTCAAAAGATATTCACGGACTTCATACCCTTGTAACTCTCCCTGTTGATACTCAAAGCCTGATATCTCCGGGTTTTCTAGCTGCTGTAGGTCAAACCTAGCAAGCTCTTGAACTATGTCAGTTATTGGGGCAAAATTACATAATCTTTTGACCCAAGTGTTAATAGTTAAAACTCTATGGCTTAAAGAAGGTGCTAACCAACCTTGAGGTTTAGTGCGGTTAAGAAATCTAGCTTGACGATAACGAGTATGTCTAGAACGTCTTCCTCTCCTTACTCCTTTTCGAGTTTCTAGGCTTTCTTTAATAGCTAAACCTCTGTGTTGTAATTCCATACCCCAGATGACTTTATTATTTTGAACTAACGCAAAACCTGTAGTTTTACTCCCTGGATCTATTTTTAATTCAATCGGTTGAGTTGGAACCTCAGATTTAGGTTCTTTCAAAATTATGGTAAATGGAAATCTTCTAAATACAGCAGCTTTTTGTTGATTTAATAAAAAACGTGCATCTCCTGGATGGATTGGAGTAAGTGGTTTTTTGTTGGTATCAAGAACTAGAACAAAATTAGACATTTAAATTTCACCTTTTCAGGGTAATGTTTGCTTCAACCTTGTTATCTGAGCTTGTTATGCTAAATACACTATCCTTGCGGATTGTTTAATAAGTAGCAACATGGCAGGGGACTAGCGAATCCCAAGGTGTTATGACCTAGATAACGTTTACTCATGTTTTGAGTGGTTTGGTTCACATAAACTACAGATTACTCCGTTTATTTATGCTCTC
>JAKOGY010000496.1 GCA_028658405.1 Dolichospermum sp. ST_sed8
GGGTTTGGTTACATGACTAAGTATTTAGAACTCAAAAAACTGTTTCATTTAATAATCAAAGAAGTTGACAAGTATATTGCCAACTTAACAGAACAGGACATTGAGGATATTATTAACGAAAAAGTAAATATTAGAATATCCTTACAAGCTAAAAATAGTAAATTAGGCAGTAAAACAAATCCAATCAGAAAAAATGAACCTAATAATGAAGAAGCTCAAGAAAATCATTTGATTAGATCAGAGGAAAATTTACTAAACCAAAATTCTAACGCTCAACCTATTTCCATAAAAGAAATAGCACAGAGACTCAATGAACTCAATTCCTGTGAGGAAGGATTGTCAATTATAAATCAACATCTTACAGGGAAAAAAGATTTACAAAAATTAGCTGAATGTTTAAAAATTCCCCAGTACCAAAAATATACAGCACAAAAATTGCGAGAAAAAATTATAGAAGCCACTATTGGGTATCGTTTAAGATCAAAAGCAATTCAAGGAGATATACAAATTGTAGAATTTTATAATTCTACAGTAAATGAGGTACATGAACAAGAAAATCAAGCAATCTCTGAACAAGGAGATG
Source organism: Dolichospermum sp. ST_sed8 (assembly GCA_028658405.1). Classification (GTDB taxonomy): domain Bacteria; phylum Cyanobacteriota; class Cyanobacteriia; order Cyanobacteriales; family Nostocaceae; genus Dolichospermum. The sequence continues at coordinate 584 of JAKOGY010000496.1, forward strand.
TACAAAATATAGAATCAAAAAATCCTACAGTAAATCAGGCATATGAACAAGAATTTTAATTGAACTATTTGGCTCATTAATCAAATTAATGTTCTGAAATTTTCATGGCGTGTTTAACTTTATTTTTAGCTAGTAGGGTGCGTTAGGATGAAATCCATAACACACCACTGTTAATATTTAGGTGCATTACGGGATCGCTAATACACCCTACAGAAATATGATGTTAATGTACCAACTCAATAGCCCGCTTAGTCAACGCCTCCGCCGTCAACCCATTAAAAGCCATCAACTCACCTGCACTTGCGGTAGTTTCCCCACGCTGAGAATTACTGCGTAACATGATTGGTTCTAACATCGCCGCAGCGCTACCTGTCACACCAGTTAACCTATGACTTCAAAAGTGGTTATTCAGTTTAAGAAAATTCTTACCCTGGGGTCGGGAACTCTAAATTTTGATCAAGCCCAATTCACGTTTTGAAGGCCGTATCCAAATCTTTGCTCCAAGGAGTTATTGTAGTTTTACCAACTCCACCTTTATAATTAATTACTGATATAATTTTCATAATTAATGCCTCCTTTGTTTACGTAAAGATATTTTAACCCACATTCCGCACCCATAACTGTCACACTCAAAGGAAACTGGTGTATTTATTTAGTAGCGACTGTCTTGATTGTCAAGCGATAGGCTTTACTTGTATCTGTTCACATCATCTCACCCAAGCATTACTAGGGATTACTAGAGCGATAGCGAAGCGCGACCTAG
>JAKOGY010000497.1 GCA_028658405.1 Dolichospermum sp. ST_sed8
GAAACCACCAATGAAAGTATCTGAACCTGCATTACCAGTGAGGGTATCATTTCCTAAACCACCAAGGAGGGTATCTGCACCAGCACCACCATTGAGGAGATTATTACCAGTATTACCTGTAATTCTGTTATTGAGGTTATTACCTGTACCGTTAATAGCGGTTGTTCCCTGTAACGTCAGGTCTTCTAAGTGGTTTTTTAATGTCCAAGTGATAGAAGATTCAACGGTATCAATACCTTGATTTAAAAATTCAATAATGACATCTCCTACATTATCTACTACATAAGTGTCATTACCAGTACTACCACCTAATAAATCTGCACCTGCTCCCCCGTTCAGAGTGTCATTACCATCTCCACCACCTAAATCATCGTTTCCTGTACCACCTTTAACCGAATCATTACCAGTAGTACCATTAAAGCTGATAGTACCTGTAAAGCCACTTAAATCAAAGCGTTCAAATCCGAATACTGTTGTCTCAGGAATATCTAATTGATTGGTGGTGTTACTGGTATCTATGGAGATAATATCATTAACTGTTCCTCCGGTGATAATTAAGGTATCTGTGCCATTACCACCTTTGATGGTGTCGTTTTGTCGTAAATTGCCCCATGTGCTGGTGATGGTGTCGTCTCCATAGTCAGCATCTATGATATCTTGTTGAGCTGTGGTGGTAAAGCTTTCGTTATCGTTAAGATCAGTTACACTGATGTTTAATTGTTTCTCAAAAAATAACCCCCCTTGGTCTGTTGTCCTGAGTCGAACGCTATAACTATTCTTAGTTTCGTAGTCAAATATAGCGTTGGTTTTGAGTTGATTATTGGTGATAGTAAATAAGCTGTTGTCGGTTGCACCCGTACCTGTGACTAAACTATAGGTAAAGGTGTTTCCTGTATCTGGGTCTGTGCTAGTGAGATTACCAACCACTGTACCAATAACTTGATTTTCGGCAACTGTGCTGGTGGAGAGTGTGAGGTTGGTGGGTGTTTTGTTAGTAAACTCACTCACGTCTATGATTTGTAGTCCTGAATCACCATCAGCAACATAAGCGTAGTTACCCACCAATTGCACACCTCTAGCATAGCCATCAGTATCATAATTGCCCTTGAGGGTGGGGGTAGTGGGGTTGCTAATGTCTATGATTTGTAGTCCTGAACCATCAGCAACATAAGCGTAGTTACCGACTACTTGCACACCTGCAGCAAAGCTTAAATTATCATAATTGCCCTTGAGGGTGGGGGTAGTGGGGTTGCTAATGTCTATGATTTGTAGTCCTGAATAACCATCAGCAACATAAGCGTAGTTACCGACTACTTGCACACCTCTA
>JAKOGY010000498.1 GCA_028658405.1 Dolichospermum sp. ST_sed8
ATTCTTTCTATTTAGAGTCAGGGACTAAGGCGAAACCAGCGATTAAAAATGATGGTAAAAGAATTAAATTACCGTCAATTGGTTGGGTACGATTAGCAGAACCTTTACCAATTACCGCAACTCATAACTGTGTAATTTCCCGACAAGCTGATAAATGGTTTATTTCTGTGAAGTACGAAGTTGAAAAACCTCCCATACTTGCAGATAGACCGACCATCGGTGTTGACGTTGGAATCAAGGAATTAGCAGTTTGTAGTAATGGTGAAGTATTCGAGAATCCTAAAGCCTACCGACGGATGAGTAAACGAATGAAACGTTTACAGCGTAGCGTTAGCAGAAAACTAAAGGGGTCTAATAATCGCAAAAAAGCTGTAAGAAAATTGGCTAAATTACACGCCAAAGTTTCTAATGTTCGCAAGGATTCCATACACAAATTAACCTCCTATTTAGCTAAAAACCACAGCACTGTGAAAATAGAGGATTTGCACGTAAAGGCATTTTTAAAAAATCACAAATTAGCAGGTGCAATTGCAGATTGTGGGATGTATGAATTTAAAAGGCAATTAGAGTACAAAACTGAGAAATTCAGGAGTGAACTAATCCTTGTGGATAGGTTCTTTCCTAGCTCTCAAATATGCTCTAACTGTGGGAATCATCGTCATAAAATGCCATTAAAAAACCGCGTTTATATTTGTCCCGATTGTGGATATAAAGCCGATAGGGACTTAAAGTGCGATTCGTTGTTAGCTGAATCACGGTATCCAGCCCGTACATAAGCTAACCAACCCAATCCAATCATGGAAAAAGGTTGAACTCTCGGTCTGATATGGGTGAAAAGTCCCATCTACCAGACTGCCTACGATGACCCGACTCGGTTTCGGGAGGTCGAAGCTAGGAACAGGACGCAATCAGACATCTGTTGTGAGATGACACTTGGCGTTAACGGGGATTTCCCACGGTGAAACAGAGCCTAGAAAAGCAACCTAGCGATGAGCAGGACACAACAGAAAATACCTGACTTTACTGGAGTTAATTCCCGCCGCATCATAAGTCCAATAGCGGCAAGAGTCCAGGGAATCCAGTGGTTGAAATGGCTACACCTAACGGAATTAACAATCAACCGAGGGAACGAATAAAAACGGGTTGAGGGTCTAGGGGCGGTCGAACCCCATAAGTAGGCTGGACGAGCAGCGGAATCCCCTCAATTCGGGTAGGACAGACCGTAATTGGTCTGAGGTGTTCAGAATATACAGATTGGAGCAGAGCATGATTGGACACAGAGAAAACTCTAGTGAATCTTGGAAGACG
>JAKOGY010000499.1 GCA_028658405.1 Dolichospermum sp. ST_sed8
TAAGTACCTAAGCAAAATTAATTTTATATTCTTTTCCAAATTCTCGAATGATTTTTTCAACATAGTTCACTAAATTATGCCAACTAGAGTAAGCATCAATTTCTATCCATTCATACTTCATAAATCGCCAGAGAATTTCGATTAAGTTTAGTTGAGGAGAGTAGGATGGCAGCCAAAATATTTGTAAATTATTCTGATTCCATTCATTGATTTTAGCCTGGATTTTCTTGCTTGTATGAAAGGATGCCTTATCCATAACCACGACAGTTTTTATTGAGAGGTTTTCTGCAAATTTATCTAGGCAAGATATAACAACTTCACTTGTGATTCTACCTTCAAATATATAGGCATCCAATTCTTGGTTACGATTCATTAACCCTAGGATATTTAAACGTCGGCTACGACTACTTTTGATGGGAATGTTTTCTCCTTTTTCTTGCCATCCATAAGGTACATAAGGTGTTAAACAAAACCCACTTTCATCTAAATATCTTATATCAATTTCTCCACGTTTTTCTTGTTCTTTTAGCTTGGTAAGCTCTAAGCATTTTTCCTTGTATTCCAAGGGTTCTGGTTCTCCTGCCAATCCCCTTTGAAATCTTTTCCATGTCATTGCAAGACTTTTTAATACTCTTTTTATTGTATCTTTACTAACTGTTATTCCCCATTCTTCTTTAATTAGTACCAAGACTTTTTTTAAATTTTTCGGATAGAGTTTTACCCATGACTTTATTTTTTGCTTTTGTTCCTCATTAAAAGTTGGTTTTCTCCCTCTTCCTTTTTGATTATATAATCCTAGCAATCTTTGATCTTCCCAATCGTTCATCCAGTTATATATAGTAACTCTAGTTACTTTAAAAATCTCTATTAATTCAGGAATTGTTACTCCTTTATAGCTTAATAAAATACAATGCGCTCTTTGTCTAACTTGGGAATGTACGCTTTCTTTATATATTCTCTCTAGTAATTTGGCTGTGTCAAAGTTCAAATCTCTAATAAATCGCATCTTTTTCTCTTTATTTCTATTAATAATTTAGGTTCTACCCCTCCCCTTCTGATTAAATATCCCTTTTAGATTTCCAAAACCATTGATTTATATAGGTTTTATCTACATTAATAGCGATCGCGAAGCGCTCCTTAGGAATCGCCTATTTTTGAGGATATTACAGCCTCAAACCCAATCAGGATAAGGGTTTATGCCATATTTATTCCGAAAAATCATCAAGAGAGCGGTAGAACCATAATTTATTTTATCAATTTATTATTAAAATGTATAATTAATTTTGCATGGGTACTTA
>JAKOGY010000500.1 GCA_028658405.1 Dolichospermum sp. ST_sed8
AATCTTATTGACTCTTCAGAATCATCTTTAACTACATGATGACTATGATGTCTATCATCTGAAGCAATCATATTAAAATCTACCCTTTGGTTAATGGATAAGAAATTTTCTACTGTAAATCTGATTAACATAATTATTGAAGTATCTAGTTAATTTCTTCTATCATACTTATAAAAAAGTTCTAAAGTCTCATGATTTTATCAATTTTACTGCTTTTATTCAGATTCAATATAGGAATTAATAGTGTAAGACAGTAATAATATATTTAAATCCAGTATTAGTAGAATAATCCATACTATGTCTTTTTAGCAATTAGATATCTGGTGAAAATTAAATGTGTGTTTCCTAGAAACCTTGTAGAGACGTTCCATGGAACGTCTCTACATTTCTTCCTGGAGATGTCTATTGAATAGACAAGATCATAAAAACTATTGAAACATATCCTGTTAATAGCAATTTACCAACGCATAAGTAACCCAGGAAGTTGCAGTAACAGGAGAAAATCTGATGATGGAAGATAATGGATCTATTCGCACCCTATCCGTAGATATTGGCGGTAGTGGTGTAAAAGCGATGGTATTAGATATGACAGGCAAGCCTTTAACCGAAAGAGGTAGATTAGAAACACCCCAACCCGCGACACCGGAAGTAGTCATTAATACGGTTGTGATCTTAGCAGCCTCTCAAGGTGAATATCATCGGGTATCCGTGGGTTTTCCTGGTGTCCTGCGCTGTGGAGTCACAGAAACCGCTGCTAACCTCCATTGTGATTGGATTGGGTTTGATTTAGCTACAACACTCTCGGAACAGTTACACAGACCAATCAAGGTAATTAATGATGCAGATATGCAGGGATTAGGGGCTATTTCTGGTAAAGGTGTAGAATTGGTAATTACTTTGGGTACAGGTTTTGGTTCAGCATTATTTGTAGATGGGAAGTTAGTTCCAAATATGGAAATGGGACATCACCAATTTCGCAAAGGAGAAACCTATGAAAAACAATTAGGCCGGGCTGCATTAGATAAGATTGGTGAGAAAAAATGGAATAGACGGTTACAAAAAGCGATCGCATCTTTGCAACATTTATTTAATTATGATTATCTTTACATCGGTGGAGGTGAAGCAGTAAGAATAAATATGAATCTGCCATTAAATGTGAAATTAATTCCCAATATTACCGGTTTGTTGGGTGGTATTGCTTTGTGGAAAGATTAGGCATCTGGTGAAAAAGAATGTAGGGACAATTCATGAATTGTCCCTACAAGGGTTTCAGGCTACGCATATTTAATTTCT
>JAKOGY010000050.1 GCA_028658405.1 Dolichospermum sp. ST_sed8
CACCAAAACCCGGATATTGTGGGCAATGCCCACCCTACGTATATGTTCAAAAATCAAATAGGAGTCCTATAGGTTGTATTTTTATCAGACATGGTGGTAATCATGACAGTTTCACAACCCATTCCCAGACGAAATTAATGAAAACTTAGCTAAACATATTCTGAAAATGCTAGAAAACTCTTAATTGCTCTTTTTTTATGCACGAACTAGGAATAACCCAAAATATCATCGCTATAGTTAGCGAAAATGCCCAAAATAAAAAAGTCCAAAGAGTATTATTAGAAATTGGCAAATTATCAGCTATTATGCCAGATGCCATTAAATTTTGCTTTGATATTTGCGCCCAAGGTACAATAGTTGAAGGGGCAATATTAGAAATTTTAGAAATACCCGGAATGGCTAAATGTCGTCAATGTAGGACAATTTTTCCTATAGATAAACCTTTTGGTATTTGTGAATGTGGTAGTGTGCAATTAGATATAATTTCTGGTGAAGAACTGAAAATCAAAGAAATTGAAGTGGAGGAATTATGTGTGTAACTTGCGGTTGTTCGGATGATAATCAAACAACAATTACTAACATGGAAAATGAACATCATCATACCCATACTTTAGCAGATGGGACTGTGATTACCCACACTCATCATCATGAAGAATCGCCCCAAATTCATGCTAAAATTCACAATACAACGATATCTTTAGAACAAGAAATTTTAGCTAAAAATAACTTATTAGCTGCCCAAAATCGCGGTTGGTTTAAAGGTCGAAATATTCTGGCTTTGAATTTAATGAGTTCTCCAGGTTCGGGAAAAACCACCTTATTAACTCGGACCATTAATGATTTAAAAGATAAGTTAACTATTAGCGTTATTGAAGGTGATCAAGAAACTACTAATGATGCAGAAAAGATTAAAAAGACAGGTTGTAAAGTTGTGCAAATCAACACGGGTACAGGCTGTCATTTAGACGCATCAATGATAGAAAGGGGTTTGCAAGAACTTAACCCACCGTTAAATTCTGTGGTGATGATTGAAAATGTTGGAAATTTAGTTTGTCCGGCTTTATTTGACTTGGGAGAAGCCGCTAAGGTGGTAATTTTATCGGTGACAGAAGGGGAAGATAAACCGATTAAATACCCCTATATGTTTCGTAGTAGTGAAGTGATGATTTTAACGAAAATTGATTTATTACCTTATCTCAATTTTGATGTTCAACGTTGTCTTGAATATGCAAAACAGGTAAATCCAAATATCCGAATTTTCCAAGTTTCTGCTACTACTGGGGAAGGTTTGGAAGGTTTATATAGTTGGTTGAGTCAAGAGAAAGTTATATGAAACATCTCTACAATAGTTATAGATGTCTATAAAAGCGCTGAATGGTTAAAAATTATTTTTTGAACAATCAGCAATCAGCAGTATAATAATAAAAGATATTAAGGAGTTTACATAGTCAATGCCAACTATCAAACAAAGATTTACTGCCATTATTGAAAAAGAAGATAATGGGTATATTTCTCTTTGTCCAGAATTAGATATTGCTAGTCAAGGAGACAGTATTGAGGAAGCGAAAGATAATTTAAAAGAAGCAATTGAATTATTTTTAGAGTTTGCTTCACCTTCAGAAATAGAAAATCGCCTTAAAAGCGAAATTTTTATTACCAATTTGGAGGTTTCTGTTGGGTAAATTACGGATATTATCAGGTAAAGAAATCTGTAAAATTTTAGAAACAGATGGCTTTATAGAAGTTAGACAAAAAGGAAGTCATATTGTTATGCAAAAACAAATAGGAGATTCTACTCTGACTGCTATTGTACCTAATCATACATCTGTTAAAGTTGGTACATTAATGTCAATTATTCGCCAATCTCAATCAGCTCGTTCTTTATTTGAATAAAAAATCAAGGAAGTCTTAAAAATAATAAATATTTGATACACATTTAGCTCAACTCAAAAAACAATCAGAATAAAAGTGAGAATAAACAATGGGGAAAACTTTAAAGGAAAAACTAGAACACTTATCACCAGAAAGACAGCAAAAGATTGCAGAAGAATCTAAATTTTTAATTGGTGAAGAAATGAAACGACAAGAATTGAGATTAGCACTTAAACTCACTTAGAAGCAAATGTCACAACTTCTCCAAACTGAGCAAATAAATCTTTTTCAAATGGAAAATTGTACTGATTTAATGCTTTCACTTTTACGAAAGTATATTGCTGATATAGGTGGTGAATTACGGCTTGTTGTTGAATTCCCTAATCATCCTCCCATCAATATATTAGATATTGTTGAAATTAAAGAATTAGAATCGAAAGTGATTTAAAGTTACTACAGTAAGCGCTGCATTTGCTGGAGTTGCAAATCCGAAAGATGAGACACAACCAAGTATTCCCGCGCTTACAACCGAAACCAAATTTCTGAGTTTCACTTTTATCTCCTATTTCTGATGAAATTTTCCAATTTCAAGCTCACATTTATCTCTACGAAACTACACCACTCACCTAATCTTGAAAAGCGGAAAAAAGCGGATCGTAAAAAAAATTAAAAATCAGACGGAAAAAAGCTGAAAAATACGGATAAAGTCTGCTAAAATTACCTATGTCGCGTTACATTTATCAATATGCAGGTTCAAGAACTGCTACAATATAAATATTATTAGGGAAACTGTCAGAATCAGGATATCCAGGATTTAAGGATTAACAAGATTAAAACTGGGATTTTATTACCAATTATCCATTACCAGTCTCAACTAGATAAGTAGCAACCTGGGTTAGTGTCATTCATATTTGTTAGGATAGAAAAAACTATTCACAAAAGTAATCATGATAATTTCAGATGAAGTCCTCAAGGTAAGTGGTTTATCAGAAAAGCAACTTTTACTAGAAATTGTAATTTTGCTATTTCAACAAGAAAAAATCAGCTTAGGTAAAGCTAGTGAAATAATAAGCATGAATCAAATTAAGCTGCAAAAATTACTTGCTGAACGTGGGATATGTGTTCACTATGATGTAGCTGAATTACAGGAAGATATTCTGCATCTACGCGCAAAAGGTTGGTTGTGATAGTAGTTAGTGATACATCACCCCTAAGCAATCTAGCTATTGTTGGTTACTTATCACTTTTACAACAGATATACAACAGAGTTATTATTCCTCAAGGAGTTGCAGAAGAACTCATAAATGCTAGTGATGAAGAAAATCTCATTGCAGGAGTGCTTTCTTTAGATTGGATTGAAGTTATACCAGCAAAAAATCTGGAACTTATTTCTATATTACGGAATAATCACAATTTGGATCGGGGTGAAGCTGAGGCAATAGCTCTTGTTATAGAATTAGAAGCAGATGAATTATTAATTGATGAACGTCTTGGCAGAAGAGAAGCTACTCGCTTAGGATTGCCTATTACGGGCATACTTGGTATTCTATTAGTTGCCAAGCAAAGAAAGCTTATTCCTACAGTCCAACCAGTAATAGATGCTTTAATTATTCAAGCAAGTTTTCGGGTGAGTAGTCAACTCTATGCACAGGTTTTAAAAGCAGCAAATGAGTAATATTTAGACCAAGTTATGATATCAATTTATGCAAGCGAAAAGCGGAAAAAAGCGGATCGTAAAAAAAATTAAAAATCAGACGGAAAAAAGCTGAAAAGTACGGATAAAGTCTGCTAAAATTACTGATGTCGCGTTACATTTATCAATATGCAGGTTCAGCAACTACTACAACTTGTGGATGACGCTTTTTATCTCAACACAGGACAGCATCTCAACGACTTACAACGTGGCGTTATTGAAGGAACACTAAAATATCAAAAATATGCTGATATTGCTGAAACCTGTGGTTGTAGCGCCGGTCATGCAAAGGATGTAGGTTACGAACTTTTGCAAATGTTATCTGATATTTTTGATGAACCAGTTGATAAAGGTAATCTTAAATCTGTTCTTGAACGACAGGGAAATATAAATATTTTTTTAGGTGATAAAAGTATTAATCAAAATATAATTGGTTGTATGAATATTGGTTCTAAACAACCAAAAACTAAATCAAATAAAAATAATCCTGGTAATTCTAAATTACCGCAACGTAAAAAGAATAAAAATACTATAGAGAAAATCGAAAAATTACGGCAATTAGGTTTAAGTGATCAAGAAATTGTAGAAATATTAGAATTACCTTTAGAGGTCGTTCAAGAGGTGGAAGTTTAAACTTGGAATATTAAATATACTAACTATCTAAAATAAGGAAATGGTGCGTTACGCTATCACTAACGCACCCTACGAATAGATTATTTTTGAAAAATAGTTAATAACACAAATCCTAATAAGTGATAATGCCCTAAACAAGTTAAACCTGCTTTATTACCCATTTCTTCTCTTTGTTTAGGACTATAAAACCTAATTCCGGTAGGAGAATGGGGCGTAATTTGGCATGATGATGAGTTATTAAAAGTAATGTCTACTAAATAAAACCTACCACCAAGAGAAAGTACCCTTGCTACTTCATTTAAAACCTGTTCTGGTTGAGGATAATGTAAAAAGCTGATAGTATTAAAAACCGCATCGAATTGTCCCTCAGCAAAGGGAAGATTTTCCGCATTACCTTCAATATAAATTAACCGGGGACGATGACGGTTATTTTGTCTAGCTATCCGCAACATTTGGGGAGATAAATCTAATCCTGTTCCCCGTATTTCAGGAAACTCAATTGCTAATCTGTTTAATAATCTGCCTGTTCCACAACCTAAATCAAGGACATTTGCATTTGGTGATAATTCAACTTTTGTAAGTAATCTTTTATGGATAGCTTGGTAAATAAAAGAAGGAAATGCCCAATCATAACTATTTGCCCATCTGTCAAAAAGTTCTTTTTTATCACTGACAAAATTACTAATCATAGCTGGTATATTATTGTATTTATTTTATTATAACAAACAAGATAGATCCCCGACTTCTTAAAGAAGTCGGGGATCTGGGTATTATCTATTATAACCAATCTCTATAAGCAGAAATTTCGGTCACTCCAATTTCAAAAGGTGATCCTTTTCCAAAAGGAGGATAAACGCGAATTTTGGCATTTTTAGTAAATCTTTCCAGTCTATTTCCCAATTGGGGAATATTGCTGACTATATGCCAATAAGCAACTATATCGGGACAGTCTACAATTAACATCAAAGTAGTCTTATCTGTGGTCATGTACCACTGACAATTAGATAGTAATACTTGGGTAATGCGATCGCACGCATAAAAGAAGCATCTACCAATAGATTGTTCCAACTCCAAATGCAGTATTCCATCCTCTTTTGTTACCTTAGTAGGAGGTAAATCATCGGGAGGAAGCAAAGAAAGTTTAGACATAATTCCGCACCTCTTGATTGTAGCGTTGCAAACTTTCTCGATTTTTTTGCAAAGAAAAAGATGAGGGTTTTAACGCTAATGTGCTGAGATTTAATTTGTCCTGGAATTTCTTGATTTTGTCACGACAACCGTTGACATCACCGATAATTGAATTCTCAATCAAATAGTCTTCATCAAAACAAATATTTGTCCGATCAAATGCTGGTTGTTGAGGACTTTTCTGCATTACTTGAGTTGAGTTAGCTGTCATTTCTTTGCTGAAGTGACGAATAAAAGGTAATGCTTCATTCACCGCTTCATCATGAGTTTTACCCACAAAAAAGAAACGCGCTAACAGAAATTTATCTGCACCACTGGAATTGAATTCCCGATATTTATTGACTGTCTTCTGTAATCTTTCCAGAGAAAAAGGCGGACCCCCCATTAAACCAAAAGAATTTTTCGCAGCAAATTCAATTGCATCATTGTCACCACTAGCAACATATATGGGAATTGGTTTTTGCAATGGTTGGGGATGAATTGTGAGATTTTCGCATTGATAATATTGGCCATTAAATGATACGTCAGTCTCATATAAAAGCTTTTGAATCAATGCTACTGACTCTAACATTCTGGTGCGAGATTCCTGGGCTGTCACCCCAAAATGTTTATTTTGCTGGGGAAAAGGACCACCTTTAGCTACACCAAAAGCCAGCCTCCCACTACAAAGATTATCCAAAGTAGCAATATCTTCAGCAACGCGAATTGGTTGATGAAACGGCAATAATACAGCCGCAGTTCCTAGCCGAATTTGGGAAGTAACACCTGCCAAATGTGCTAACAACAGCAGAATTGAAGGACTGAGATTGAACTCATTAAAATGATGTTCAGTTACCCAAGCTTCTTCAAAACCTAAACTTTCAGCCTCTTTGACCAATAAAACTTGCTCAAAAATAGTGCGTCTAGCATCTAGGTGATGATTTTCGTAATTACAGAAAAGTCCTGTTTTCATTGTTGACCAAATATTAGATTAGGCTGCCAGTAATTGCAACTCCAACCATAATCGAGGTTCAGACTGCTTTAACTTCGACATAGGGTCACGTAGCAATCGTTTGGCATTGAAACAAACTACTTGAATTAGCCCCATACTTTCTGCTAATTCTCTGAGGATTACTTTTTTGGCTTGAATATAGGGCATCATCTCTTCTTGACAATAAATTCCTATATATTGAAACCGTTTTGCAGGTCGTCCCCAAAAGCAAGTGATAACTTTCACATGGCAGCCTGCTAAGAGTTCTCCCAGGGTTGGGTAATAGTCATTTACGACTCGGATAAATTCTTGGGCTAGGATCTCTTCAGTAATCATCTGACTGATTTTTCTGTAGCTTCCATAACTCTATTTAGTATAACATATAATTGTTATTTAAGCTTGACATTATTAATAATAAAATACCAGATCCCCGACTTCTTTAAGAAGTCGGGGATCTAAAATATCGTTGTTATCGAGAATTACGTTCTGCTACTAAAACATCAGCAATAATATCTGGTAAACTTCTCAAATCGGTATATCCTTCTGCACCAGAAATTGGGGAAATAAAAGTATAGTTAGGGTCACAAACTCCTGTGTCATAAACCTGCATAAACCATCTATCAGGTAATCCCTCTACACCCAATTCTACAATGTACCAACTCTCACCCATTAACCGAGAATTGATAATCGTAAACCAATCTCTATAATCATCAGAAATATTCCAATCTGCCAAAAGAAATTCTAATGATATTTTTCCGGCATCAGTTGAAGTCAATAGCATTATTACTCCTGAGTGACAACTTGATTAGAAACTTCAGGATATAAACCTAATTCCTTTGCTAATTGTTTAGCAACAAAGAATAAAAATTGCGCTCCATCTTGATTACCTTGATGAGCAAACATTGTGGCTACTTGTAACATTGCTTGCACTAAACCAGAATCAATTAATTCCGGTTTTGCTTCCAAAACATCTGGTTCTTGACCATTAGGACATTGAAGCAGTTCATCAATTAAATTAAAATACTGTGTTTGGCGTTCGTCTGTCATGATAATTTAGTTTATGGTGAATGATTAAGTTGCAAAATTACTGTTCAATGCTTTGTTGCCACATTCTTTCTAGTATGGCAATGTGTTCTTTTAATACAGCAGCCCGGTAAACAAGATATCTGTCATAAGCGATAATTCCTACACCAATACAAATCGGTGTCACTAAAAATAACCATTGCAAAATTGTCACTAAGTTATATTTTTTTGCAGCAAGCTTTAGTTGATGTAGAAAATTATTGTCAGACAATTTAACCTTGACTAAAGATGGCTGAGTATTGATAATTTTTGTTTGGGGAACTAATTGAGGAGATGCTATATTTATTTTCGGCAATTCACAGGATAAATTCTGTGTTTTAACGAACTCTCTATGTTGTCCCCAAACTATAGTAAATACTGCGACCCCTGGAGAAATCAATGCTAAAGTGACCAAACTTACCGTAAGCACTTTTAAAAGTTTGACTTTCATGTTTATTCTCCCTTACCAGGTCTTAATTACCTAGAAAGAAAATTTCTTTTAGTAGGTTTATTTCTTACACCTTGTTTAATTCAAAATATGCTGATCAAAATCTCCTCAAAAAACAAAATTCTGTCCTTTTCGTATTGGATAATACAGACAGTATTGAGATAATTTTTGAGAGATATAGGAGGTAAGAAGTCCCCCCTAATTCGTCAGACTTTCATCTTAGGAACTTCGGGGGGTAGAGGGGAATCTCTGCGTAAATCCTATATCGTTTATATCAGTTGCCCTTTTAGTCCCCACTTTAGGTGAGTAGAATTAATATTATTAAGATGATTGCGATCGCACTCATAGCCTGTTATCCTTATTTGGTAAGGATTATAAAAAATCTTTGGTGTAGGGGTGCTAGTATTTTTCGAGTGGGGTACTAGCATTTTTGAGGAAGGGAACGGGGTATTTTGTACTCAAAGCCAAATCCAGATAGGCTATTACTTTGAGATATTTTACTGGCAAGATTCACAAGTACAAACTGTACTCAAATCATAGCATTTCATCACAAAGATAGACCTAAGATATCTTGAATAACTCAAAAACAAAATTAAGAGATTCTAAAAAAAGTATAATCACTTAAATTTAAGCTGGTAATTGGTAATTGGTGATCAAATTCTTGTTTTTATCCTGTTCATCCTTTAATCGGTGGATATCCTGATATGGCTTGCGCCACGCTACGCTATCAGACAATTTCCTTAACTAAAAAATTCAGTTAATAGTATTGTTTTCAATAATTGCGAAGATTTTTTATGAAAATAGACAGAGATTATGGTAAAATGGCTATGAGTGATATCAAAACTCAATCAAATAAATTATTAACCAAAATAGATTAATATATAAATTTTAGAGGTTAATAAATGCGAATTGCTAAAGACGTAACAGAACTTATTGGGAAAACTCCATTAATTCAGTTGAATAAAATTCCCCAAGCGGAGGGAGTGGTAGCCAGAATAGTTGTCAAACTAGAAAGCATGAATCCTGCCTCCTCTGTAAAAGACAGAATTGGCGTGAGTATGATTCTTTCCGCTGAAGCTGAAGGTTTAATTTTCCCAGGAAAAACTATTTTAGTTGAACCAACTTCTGGGAATACAGGCATTGCTTTAGCAATGGTAGCAGCCGCCCGTGGCTACAAGTTAATCTTAACCATGCCCGAAACCATGAGTCAAGAAAGACGCGCCATGTTAAGGGCTTATGGTGCAAGTTTGGAATTAACACCTGGAACTCAAGGAATGAGAGGTGCAATTAACAAAGCAGAGGAAATTGTTGCTAATACTCCCAATGCTTTTATGTTGCAACAATTTGCCAACCCAGCTAACCCCAAAATTCACCGAGAAACCACCGCTGAGGAAATTTGGGCAGATACTGACGGAGAAGTTGATATCTTAATTGCTGGGGTAGGAACTGGTGGCACAATTACCGGAATTGCCGAAGTTATTAAACAACGCAAACCAAGTTTTCAAGTTATTGCTGTAGAACCTAGTAACAGTCCAATTCTCTCAGGTGGTAAACCCGGTTCTCACAAAATTCAAGGTATTGGTGCGGGATTTATTCCTGATGTTTTGCGTCAAGATCTAATTGATGAAATAATTCAAGTTGACGACGCAGAAGCAATAGAATATGGACGGAGATTAGCCAGAGAAGAAGGTTTATTATCAGGAATATCTTCTGGTGCGGCTTTATCTGCTGCTATTGTTGTGGGTAAACGTCCAGAAAATGCGGGTAAATTAATAGTCATGATTCAACCTTCTTTTGGTGAACGCTATTTAAGTACCGCATTATTTCAAGACTTAATGAGTTAAACATTTCGTAGGTTGGGTTGACGCAAGGAAACCCAACAAAATCCTCGATAATTTTTGTCTGATAGCGTTCACGAAGTGTGCCGAAGGCATAGCGTGGCGTTAGCCATATCAGGATTAAAGAATTTACAGAATGTTGATTTATTTGATAAAATAATTTATAATTCTCTATTTTTTTGATATTAAATTATATTAATCATTTTGGATTATTTAAATAGTTGCTAATAATTTCTAAAATTACTTGTTCAATATCTGGAATTTTAGATTGGACAATTTTATCTTTGATATGTTTATGATCTGTATAACCCAAGTCAGGCTTATGCTTTGCGTTGTCATAACGAAATATTAAGTTATTTTCATGATCTTGATAATGGAATGAATAGGAAAACTTTTCAATAGATTCTTGGAGGTCAACATATTCTTTAAAAAATAGACATGAACCTTGCAAAAATTCTAAATTACCTTGGATAAAACCTACATAATTTGATCTGGAATCAACCGAAAAGCTAAATGATAAAATCCATCCGTCATTCACATATTTTTGAATAATAGTAACAATATTAGCTTGGTAATTGTTGAGTAACATATTCAATTGCTTCTAACTTTTGTAGAGAATTGGTTAATTTTTTCTTAATTTTTATCTCTCCAGCCCAAGTTACATATTCTTCGTCACCACCTGCAAGATTTTCTGTTGTCCAATTGGCGAAAAAAAACTCCGACGAAACTTGATATTTTGCTTCAAATTCCATAAGTAATTTATTAGTTTTTTCTAGTGAACGTTTTAAGTTTTTAATTTCGGATTCAATAGCTGACCGCACTAGGTTTTGGACAATTTCAATATCGGAAGAATCGGATTTAATTTGTAGTTGTAACATGAGTTTGACCTCAAATATAAAGACTATACCAAGTTTACTATTTGTAGTTCTTGTAGGTTGGGTTAAGCGACAGCGCAACCCAACAAAATTCCGTGAATGTTGTTTTACATAAAGGTAGAGCCATATTTATTGATTATAGCACGTTTTACTGTAAATAATATCCCCGATTTATAATGTCAATTGATTATTTATTAAAAACAGAAAAAAGAAGACATGGATATTGATTCAAAACTTCATTAATCTATGGGAAAACCGGGAATAATTCTATCAATTTCTTGCATTAATCGTAAAGTTTTCGTTAAAGCGATGACAATTTTTTGATAATGGTTAATTTCCTCAATAAATAATTTTCTATTGGCGTTTTTTCTATCTTTTAACCATTTATCTAATACTTGATATCCACCAATCTTAAATTCCCAAATATGTGAGGGAATATCGGTAAAATAGCTTTCTTTATTGATATACACTCTTTGCAATTCTGAATTATAAGTAACTTCACTAACTTGATTATTTCCTATGGTTTGGTAGGTTGTGGTTAAGGTATTGAGTATATCTGATTTCATTAAATGTAAATTAACTAATTCTTCTCCTTTGATAGCTAATTCATGAAAAAGTTTTTGATTACTGGTTAAGGGAAGACGAGGAAAATCTATTTTCAGAAATTCAGCGTATCTAGTGCGATAGGTGGGACTATGAAATATAGCATAAGCATAGTAAAATATTTCCTCTGGGGTGGGTATTTTACCAAGTTTTTCTTTGATAGCTTCTAGGAATTTTGGGGATAAGTTAGGAGTTTTTTCTAAGAAAAGGTTTGTTTGTTTATTTTCTGTGTTGGGGTAGATATAAAGAGGTGCTAAACTCATTGTTCCTTTATTACTATAAAAAGCTCGATTATCAACAATACAATCAGAAACAATAAAATGATTATAATTGTCATTTAAAGCTACCTGTCGCATATAGACTAGAGCTAAATTATTCTGTTGAATCATATGATACATAACTTCTTTTCTTGGTCTATCTACTAATTCTTCATAATTATAGTAATATCTAAAATCAAAAGGCCGATAAAGATATATTTGAAAATATTTTTGCCAATCTTTACAAGAATTTAAAGATTTCCTTTTATCACTAATATTCCATTGTGGATTATCATTTAATGAATATTTATTGATAATTTCACTATCAGCTATACTTAAATTTCTAAAATCTTCAATTCTCTTACGAAGTTGTTCTAAATCAAAATCTATTACAAAATGATCTCGATGAGTTTTTACTCCTGTTGAATTTACAGGAAAAATATCTGTAACATTCCAACCTTGATTATATTCCGTTGCTAAATCAAAATTTTTCGGTGCAAAAAAGTAATTAGGTTCAGTTGGTTGTAACTCTATCCAATTAACACTATCTAAACTCGCAGATTCTAAAAACTTATATTTCTCCTCACGACTTCCCCACAGATCATAATATAAAACCTTAGCCATTTCCTTAATTCCATCTCTGGATTTATAAGCGGTAGAAAAATAATCAGGTTCGCTTTTTTCGCGCACAGCAATTAAAATCGCTACACCTTGTTGAATATCAAACACATTTTGATCAACATTTCCATCTGGTGTAGTTTCTTTTAATAAAGAATTACCATGTAGATCCATAATATATAAAGTGTCAAAATACTTTAATAACTCCTCTCTCATTCCACGATGAATTAAACCATTAAGATAGGAATGATTAGTAATAAATCCAATAATACCATAGCCTTTAGGATTTTTTTGAATTTGATCTTGAGCAAAACGAATAAATTTAATATAATCATCATCTAAAGGTTGAATATTCTTTTCTTTTTCTAACCTGACTCTACCTTTATATAATTCCAAAAGTTCCCCAATATGGGTTAATTCCGTAATAGTTTTACCTGCTTTTCCAGTTTTATAAATCCGATTCCAAACTAAACCAGTATATTCAACATCTGCTAAATATCTTTCATCTTGATTTAAAACTCTTTTGCGTTTACTAGCATTTTGAGAACTGACAGAATAGGGAGGATTTCCTAATACAACCATTACCGGAATTTCTGTTTTTACTTTTCCTGCTTGACTTGATTCTTCCGCAATTATTTGAGTAATACCAGGAATTAAATCTCCTTCCTTTATTCCTTCTTCTAACGCATTTGTTAAATAAACTTTTAATCTTTCCTCTGGTGCAAATTTATAACCTAAATCTCCTAATAATAAACCTAATTTTAAATGCGCTATAGTATAAGGAGTCATTAATAACTCAAACCCAAATAAACGGTTTACAAGTTTTGTATCTCTTAAAAAACTATTCCAATTATCAATACCATATTTTTTGACATTATCACGAATTTGTTTAATAACTGCATATAAAAAAGTTCCTGTTCCGGTTGCGGGGTCAAGAATAGTTACTTTGCGATTTCCTAAACCATATTGTAAATCAAAGACTTTATCTAAAATATCATCAACAGCACGAACAATAAAATTAACTACAGGTTCAGGAGTATAATAAACACCACGACTTTTTCTTAATGAAGATTCATAAGCAGCTAAAAATGTTTCATAAAAGTGAATAACTGGGTCTTGGGTGCGGGTTTCTTGACCAAAGTTTTCTAAAATATTGGTCATGTCTATTGTGTTAAATAAGTCTATTAAATTTTCAATTGATTTGTGAATTTTACTAACGCTATCAGTTCCTAAAACTAAATCAAATAAACCTTTTAAAAAAGGGATTCTATCACTGATATAAATACTTGCTGTTGTCCGGTTAAATGCAAATTGTCCGGGATTTTGTGCATGACCAATTTTTGCAGTAAATAACCCATAAGCAATGGTTTGAGAATACATATCTGCAAATTTATCATTATCTATATCTAAAAGGAGTAACTTTTTAAATGTTTCTTTTAGGCGATTTAATTCTTCTGTAGTTGTTTCTATTTCTAAAGATGATTGAATAGCGTTTCTAATTGTTTTAGTATAAGCTGCCATTTCTTTAGCCAAATCATAATAATTGTTAATATCTTTGGCTTTTTGATTGAAAAATGATTGTAGTAATTCTTTGATAGGTTGTAAATCATTAACTAGAATAATTTCACCTTGTTCTAAATTAGCTAATTTAGCAGTTTTTTCACATTCTCCGTCTACATACCACCAAAATTCTAGATAATTAGTTAAAATTAAATTGTAACCAATATTTGATTCTAAATAACGTTTAAGTTGTGCAGTTTTTTGAATTTTGTTTAAATCAATATCAATATCTTTAGCTTCTATATATCCCCAAATCCGATCATTTTTTCTGATAGTTAAATCAGGGATTCCTGCTTGATTGCCTTTTTCTTCAATTCTGGCATTAACACCAATCATTAAACCCTCAATTAGACGTTGTAGGCTGGGGTAATGACTGCGTTCTCCACCGCGTTTAATATTTTCTTGCAAGTCTTGAATGTAGTTGTTAAATTCAGACATAATCCCTGGGAAATTAATAAATAATTTTCCTTTTAGGATAGCATATATTTTTTAATATTGATAGAATTGTAGTAAAAAATTACATTTAGCAAAGATTCCCGACTTCTTAAAAAAGTCAGGAATCTAAAATTTAATTTGCTACTTTTATATAAACGTTATCGTGTTTAACCTTGACTTCAATACTATGAAGTGAAATATCTGGGACTGTTAAACATTCACCCGTCTTTAACTCATATTGAAATTCATGTGCGGAACAAGTAATA
This sequence comes from Dolichospermum sp. ST_sed8, assembly GCA_028658405.1. Classification (GTDB taxonomy): domain Bacteria; phylum Cyanobacteriota; class Cyanobacteriia; order Cyanobacteriales; family Nostocaceae; genus Dolichospermum. Next base: position 14,319 of record JAKOGY010000050.1, read on the forward strand.
ATTCCTTTATCTACCTTACCTTTATCTAAAGGAAATCCCAAATGAGAACAAGAATTTCGATAACAGCTAATATTATCACCTTGTTTGCACAAAATGACATCATGATTATTAACTCTAACTGCGAAAATGCGATTTTCAATTATTTGATCTAATGTTGCTGCTTTTACCCAATATAAATCTGTAGAAATAGCTGTAGAATTACTAGAAACAGTAGAAGAATTATTAACAGCAACTACTTTAGTAATTTCTGGGCAATATTTTTTAATTGCTTGTTCAACTCCTTGAGTTAAAGTTAAGGTAGAAGTAGCGCAATTACTACAACTACCAATTAATTTAACTTCAACTGTATCAGGTAGTTTAATTGCGACTAATTCTATATCCCCTTGATGACTTTGTAAACTGGGACGAACTTCTGCTAATGCTGTTTGAATACGTTCTGATAATGGAGGTTTAACTAAGTCGTGATATAACAAAACTGCATAAACAATTTCATCATCTACGGCTTGACGTAAAGCTGATATATTTTCTTTTTTGAGACTTTTAATTAAGTTAGTTAATGCTGCTTTATGGAGAGCTTCAATTGCACTTTTTAACCCTACAGCTACACACCGTTGACTTTCATCCCAATTAGCAATAATTGCTTCAAAACGATTGATATCTGTAATCAATTCTTCAAGATTATTCATGATTCATCTGCGGTTAATTAATTATAGAACTAATATTTGATATATATGTATACCTACCAAAACTCCATACGGTGGGCAATGCCCACCCTACTTAAGAAGTATTCCTTTATTAATATTAGAACTCAATCCCCCAAATAAATCTGTAGGGATTGATAACGTAAAATTTGCTATTTATCTAAACTCATTTCATTCTAAAGTCTTGCAGCAAAAAAGGCATAATTGCACCTGTAGTCAAACTAGCTACAGTAATGGGAATACAAAGGGGAAGTGATGCTTGTGCTAGTGATACTAATATAACCGTGCCAATACTACTAGCAATAATAGTTTGACGCAGAAAATAGATGGGGTCACGAAATAGTTTACCCTTGAAAAATAACTGAATAGAAAACCAACTTAGTTCTAACATATATACTCCTAATGGTTGGCTAAGATATTGAGAATAAATAATCCTAAAATTACCGCAGGAATTACTCCTGCTGGTGCAAATAAACTACCAATTATGGCGGAAAATTGATATCCTATATCTTTACCTGCCAGGATTATTCCCCCAATTGCACCACCAATCATTGATAAAATTGCAGCAATAATTAACCAAATAAATCCTGTGGTGAGATTTAATTCTGTATTCAAACTATGCAAAAACTTGATAAATCCTGGATCATTGACAAAATCAAACATAGTTATTCTCCTATTTAGGGGTTAGTTTAATGCAAATGCTTGAATTTCTGCGGTTAGATCTTGTAGTGCTTTAGCTACCATTTCCGCTTGTTCTAACTGCTTATGTTCTGTAAATATTCGCCAAGCTTCTTGATAGTATTCTTCTGCTTGTAAGAGATTTTGGGGATTCCCTAATTCTGGTTTTTCCGGGTCGTCAGGTAAGTTGAAGAGAAGGTTAGCTTTGTTAGAAATTGTATTAGCATATTCTAACGGTGTATCTTGAAAATTACGCACCTTTAAAGCTTCATTGTAAGCGAAAACAGCCCGTAAATTATTGTCCACAGGATGGGAACTCACTAAATATTGTAAAGCATTTCCCAAGTTATTTTGCAACATTGCATATTCTCGAGGATGCTCAATTAAGTTAATATGTTTAAGAGCAGTTTCAAAGGACTGAACAGCTAAACCTTGCCGGAATGATTCCCCTTCTGATGACATGGGCATTGAAAGATAGGCGATCGCTATGTTATTATATAAAATCGCATATTCCTGTGGGTAATTCTCCCAAGTAAACACCCGCAAAGCCTCATGGTAAGCGTGAATACTCTCAGTTATCCGCGCTAAATTGTCGGGAACTAAGGATTGTAAAACTAACCCCAAATTCATCTGCACTTCTGCCACTTCTTCCGCTGTGGAAAATTGTTGTAAAATAGGCAAAGCTTCTTCATAATCTGCCCGCGCTTGTTGCAACAATTGGGAACCACCATCAGGAATCATCTGTAATGTCCCTGCTATGCCCACCTTAGCCCGTGCTTTCAGTAAAATATACTCCTCCCCACACATCTGATATGCACGGTTAAATAGGTCAATTGCATTGTGTAAATCTTGGGCTGTTTTCGGCTTTTTCTGAAATCCTTGTGCCATTTCTATCAGCATTTCAATTTTTTCTGCTGTTGTTGCTGACTCGGAATCCATGGCTGTTAAAGCCGCTTTTACTGCTGAATCTGTAATGCTAGATGTCATAATTGGTATACTCTAATCGGTTAGAAAATTGAGTCATCAGCCATCAATATCACACTATAAATTAAGCCTATTTACACAGATTTAATTATTCTCAATAGATTCCCCTGATTAAAATTTTTATATCTCTATTAACAACGAGATAATTTTAAATTTAATTAATACAACTTTTTGATTATAAAACAATTGCTTGCAAAAATATAGAGAGAAATTACTCATCTTAATGTGACGATATCCAGAGGAGATCTAAATATTATTGTTTGTCAGGACTGTTAAAATTAAATAACATTTCTGGATATTCTAAAGGTAATACTTCTATAGTATAAGCCTTTAACCATTGTTGAAAAGAACGTCCACCTGCTTTAATATACTGATTTAGTTCTGGTAAACAACGACTGCGATAAAAACCGCATAAAGGTTGCCAAATTTGATTATCTTGTACCAAAGCGGCTAGAGTATTTTCTGGAATTATATCTAATTTAGATATCCATTTCTGTAATATTTCTAGCCGTAAATTTGGTAAGTCACAAGCTAATAACAAAACCCAATTGGTTTCTACTACTGCTAACCCTTGCATAAAACCTACAAGTGGTCCATGGGTACGAGATTCATTTCCCGTTTCTCCAGGTAAAGGAACTTCTCGAATAAACTCACTTTTAGGTATTAGCAATTCTTGATATCGTTCTGGCCAAGGAGTTACTATATAAACTTTATCAGTACAAGCTTCAGCAATATTACAAATTAATTGCAACATGGGTACACATTGAATGGGAATTAAGGCTTTATCTCTACCCATGCGAGTGCTTTTTCCACCTGCTAAAATAATCGTACTCAGATGATGTTGGGAATTAATATTCATAATATTTGTATTTTATACTGAGAATGGTGCGTTACGGCTTGTGCCTAACACACCCTACTATATTTTTTCATAAATCATTTAGAATAGTTAAATACAGCGATTTCCAATCATATAAGGTACATCTTAGCCCCCTCATCGCTTGCGGGGAGGGGGTTGGGGGTGGGGTTCTTGTTCCGGGTTTGATGACAATTTGCTGTAAATCAATAATCTATAAATATCAGCAATTTTATGACAGATTTTTTTGAATTTGAAGCAGATTTTGTTGATTCTTGGCGTTGTATTCCTATGCAAGTGCGCTATAAACTCGATACTTGCGGTATTAAGCTAAAATTAGCGGAATGGAATCAGATGAATCAAGAATCACGTCAAAATTTAATGACATTTCCTTGCGATACAGATAGTCAAATTCATGACTACAGACATTATATTCAAGAGTTGATATTACAACTTACTGGTAAACCTGTGGCCGAATTGCCAATTGAAACTCATCCAGCATGGATAGATATTACCACTATTCCCAGCAGTATTTACGATAAATCCCAGGAAATAGGCATCGAAATAACGATTGCAGCATGGGCAAGCTTGACTATCTTACAACGTTTTGCTTTGATTAAACTCAGTCGTCCTAGCCATGAAAATAAAAACTTTTTACCAGCTTTGCAAGAATTTAATTTGTTGCCAAAATCCTAAATGTTGGTATATTACTATAGATAATACTTTTTACGTAGTTGGTAAAATAAAATGATTAAACTCGACCAGTTTTTAAAGTTTTTAGGTATAGCCTCTACCGGAGGTCAAGCTAAATGGATGATTGTTGATGGTGAGGTTGAAGTTAATGGTATCCTGGAAACGCGCAGAGGGCGGAAATTAGTAGATGATGATTTGGTGACAATCGGTGGACAAACTTTTCAGGTTGGGGAAATAATATCAAAATCAACTGATTCATGATCATGCTGATGTTTATGTAAAAATTATGCAATCTCGTTACCATAAATTCTAATTATGCTAATTCTTAAGTTTTAATTAAAAAAAGTTAATTGCTTTCAATAACACCTTAATTTAAAATAATGGATATTGATCAATAGGTTATTCTCTACAAGTAAATCCTCTACAGAACTCTTCAACTGTGCATTATCAACATATATAGAAAGACACAGCTAATGACTAATGTACTCTGGCTACAAGGTGGTGCTTGTTCGGGTAACACCATGTCATTTCTTAATGCTGAAGAACCGACAGCTTGTGATTTAATAGCTGATTTCGGGATTAAAATTCTTTGGCATCCTTCCTTGGGTGTAGAATTAGGTGACAACGTAAAAACGCTGTTATGGGACTGTATTTCTGGGAAAACTCCTCTAGATATTTTGGTATTTGAAGGTAGCGTAGTTAACGCCCCTAATGGTACAGGAGAATGGAACCGGTTTGCCGACCGTCCCATGAAAGATTGGTTAGACGATTTAGCCAAAGTTGCCAAATTTATTGTTGCGGTAGGAGACTGTGCAACTTGGGGAGGAATTCCCGCAATGTCACCTAACCCCAGCGACTCCAAGGGACTGCAATTTCTCAAACGGGAAGAAGGCGGTTTTTTAGGTAAAGATTTTGTCAGTCAAGCTGGCTTACCTGTGATTAATATTCCTGGTTGTCCTGCACACCCCGACTGGATAACGCAGATATTAGTAGCGATCGCCACAGGCAGAATTAATGATATAGTTCTCGATGAACTACACCGTCCCCAAACCTTCTTTAACACCTACACCCAAACTGGTTGTACCCGCAATATTCACTTTGCATACAAAGCCACAACCGCCGAATTTGGACAACGCAAAGGTTGTCTATTTTACGACTTAGGTTGTCGTGGACCCATGACCCATTCTTCCTGTAACCGCATTCTTTGGAACCGCGTCTCCTCCAAAACTCGCGCTGGAATGCCCTGCTTAGGTTGTACAGAACCTGAATTTCCCTTTTTCGACCTCAAACCCGGAACAGTCTTTAAAACCCAAACCGTCATGGGAGTACCCAAAGAAATACCCCCCGGAGTCAATCATAAAGATTACGCAGTCCTCACCGTTGTCGCCAAAAACACAGCCCCAAAATGGGCAGACGAAGACTTTTTTACTATTTAGTCAGTGGTCATTGGTTATTAGTCATTGGTCATTAGTCATTAGTTATTAGTTATTAGTAGAAAAATTACCAATTACCAATTACCAATTACCAATTACCAATTACCAATTACCCATTACCAATTACCAATTACCCATTACCTATTACCCAAAAAATATGCCAATTCAAACATTAGATATTTCACCCGTTGGTAGAGTCGAGGGTGATTTAGATGTGCGCGTCGAAATCGAAAATGGATATGTGACAAACGCCTGGACTCATGCTGAACTTTTTCGCGGTTTTGAAATAATTTTACGCGGAAAAGATCCCCAAGCTGGCTTAATTGTCACTCCCCGAATTTGCGGTATTTGTGGCGGTTCTCACCTCAGTTCTGCTTCTTGGGCGTTGGATACAGCTTGGGGAACAGAAGTTCCTAGAAATGCAATTTTGGCGAGAAACTTAGGTCAAATTGTCGAAACAATTCAAAGTATTCCTCGCTATTTTTATGGATTGTTTGCCATTGACTTAACTAATAAAAATTATCGTCGTAGTCACTTTTATGATGAAGCTTGTCGGCGTTTTGCTGCTTTCACAGGTAAATCCTATGAAATCGGCATTACAATTTCTAGTAAGCCGGTAGAAATCTACGCTTTATTAGGAGGACAATGGCCTCACAGCAGTTATATGGTAATAAATTGGAGAATTGCTTATATAGTAGGGATTTGCAAGGATAGGTTGAATGATTCCCTGTCTTTTCCTTAAATTAGACAGTAAATCTATTCATTTTTCTATGCTAACAGTTATTTCGTTTTCTCAAACGTTACCTAATTTTTCACCAAATAGAACGAAAGGCACGGAAGCCACTTGGCAATAGATGCGTGGAGGAAGTGCCAACTTAGAATTTATTCGCCGTGACATGATAGAATTAATTAGCAAGTAGGAATAACCATCAACGCTCATAAGTGTTTTATTAAGGAGAAACCCCTGATTTATCTCGTCTCGGCATAGCCGTAGCCTGGGTAAACAAGCAATGGTAAATCATGGAGCGTTTAACATTAAAAATTGATGGACTCACAAAAGCAGCAAAAAAATCAAAAGTAAGCGCAATTGCAATACCTGTCTTACTGGTAGTTGCCTTGAGCGTCTAGGAGGATAATTGACTATCCTTTTTAAGCAGGTCTTAAAGAATCTGCGTGTCTTTAGACCGCAGAGTGTCAAAAATTAGATAGGATTTATATATACAGATAATGGTTCAGTATAGCCTCGCTCAAAGCCCAGAAATCATCCTTACTGTTCCCGGTAAAGATTCCGCTAAAGCCCGTGACAAAGCAATGGATCAGTTAATGGAACTCATGGACGCTGGGGAATTACCAACGGAACTAGAAGAAGGATTTGGTCCTCAACAATTAATTGAGGTGAAAGAATCAATAATAGATACTTCTAGCCGTGAAGATGAAATTACACAAGCGGTTCAAGTTTTGAGTAATTTAGCTTCACTGAAATTAAAAGTCCAAGAATCACGCACGGAAGCCTTAGAAATTCGTCAAGCCATTGATGTGCTATTTTCCGATAAATCCGTAACTGAGGAAGAAATTACCCATCTCAAAGAAGGTTTTAAGGTTCTCAAAACTTTTGCTCAAGCAAATTTGCGTTACCAGGAAGCTAGAGGAAAAGCCGAACAAGCTAGACAAATTTTAGATCAGGCTCTCAAATCCCCGGAGTAATAATCTAGGAAATAATTTAAAATAGCGATCGCAATTAACTAGAGAAGGGAATAGGGAATAGGAAAGAAAATCCTGATTCCTGATTCCTGATTCGGTGACTTTTATCAACCACCTGCAATAGCAGGAACAATACTTACCACATCACCATCAGTAAGGACTGTTGCTGTCCCTTGTAAAAAGCGGATATCTTCGTCGTTGAGATAAAAATTCACAAACCGTCTGGGTATTCCTGATTCATCACATAAACTTCCTTTGATACCAGGACAGTCTGCTTCTAAGGAATCTAACAATTCAGCAATTGTACCAGCACTACAATATAGGAAAGGTTCATTTTTTGTAAACTTTTGGAGAGGAGTGGGAACTAAAACTTTTATGGGCATAATTTCAAGATGAATTTTCTGTTTTTAGTTGTGAATTGGTAGGGGTTTAGCAGTGATCATTCGTGTCAACTTAAGTAGGGGCGTATTGCAATACGCCCCTACTTGTCTGTTAGCTTCTACACCCGCCCAGAAATGAATTATGGCTTACGCCACGCTTCGCTATCAGGGCTAATAACCAAAGTCTACTAAAGTAGACTCAAGATTTTCAGGATATTTAGTCATCAAAAGACAACTTTGGCTATGAGCCTGGGAATTCATTCCCAGGGGGTCTATGGGTTTTACGTTAAGTTGACACCAATGAAGCTCTTGCTTTACCCCTACATTTCTCGTTTTCTCGTTCCCATACTTTGTATGGGAATGAATTTTAGAAGGCTCTGCTTTCAATGAATATAGAGGCTCCAGTCTCTATGATGGCATTCCTAGTCGGAGACCGGTAACGATGTAACTAATGACCAATGACTAATGACCAATGACTAATGACCAATGACTAATGACTAAACTAGAACTTGTTGCCATTCTAAGCGATCAAGCGTGCGGGATCTTTCTAAAGCTCTTTCAAAACTATCTAGTTTGGCTTCAATTGTCAGAGGTTCACCAATATAGCCTTGAATTGCTTCCTGGGTTTTCAAACCATTACCAGTGATGTAAACTACTGTAGTTTCATCTGGATCAATTTTACCAGCTTCTACTAATTTTTTGAGAACAGCAACGGTTGTACCACCTGCGGTTTCGGTGAATATGCCTTCAGTTTCTGCTAATAGTTTGATACCTTCGATAATTTCCGCATCATTAACTGATTCGATATTACCGTTGGTTTTTTGAGCGATTTCTACAGCATATACTCCATCTGCGGGGTTGCCAATAGCAATGGATTTGGCAATTGTATTGGGTTTAACTGGTTGAATAAAGTCTTTACCTTCTTTAAAAGCTTTGGCAATGGGGGAACAACCTTCCGCTTGAGCGCCACTAAAACGAACATCTTTCCCTTCTACTAAACCAACTTCTACAAATTCTTGGAAACCTTTATAGATTTTGGTGAACAGAGAACCAGACGCTAAAGGTGCAACTATATGATCTGGTAATTGCCAACCTAGTTGTTCTGCTACTTCAAAAGCTAATGTCTTAGAACCTTCGGAATAGTAAGGACGAAGGTTAATATTTACAAACCCCCAACCGTGTGTATTTGCAACTTCTGAACAAAGGCGATTAACTTGATCATAGTTGCCTTTGACTGACATCAGGGTAGGACTATAAATTAAGCTCCCGATGACTTTACCAGCTTCTAAGTCAGAGGGAATGAATACACAGCAATCTAAACCAGCGTAGGCGGCGATCGCTGCGGTAGAATTTGCTAAGTTGCCTGTACTAGCACAAGATACTGTAGTAAAACCTAATTCTCTGGCTCTGCTCAATGCAACGGACACCACCCGATCTTTAAAGCTCAAGGTGGGCATATTGACGGCATCATTTTTAATATAAAGTTTATTTAGACCCAGGCGACGGGCAAGACGGTGGGAACGCACCAAGGGAGTCATTCCTGTGCCTACATCTATATAGTTATCTGTAGCCACCGGTAAAAAGTGCCGATAGCGCCAAATGGAATTGGGACCAGCTTCAATAGTTTCTCTACTAACTAAGCTTCGCAAAGCATTGTAATCATATTTGACTTCCAATGGTCCAAAACACAATTCACAGACATGAGTGGCTTTAAGTTCGTATTCTGCTCCACATTCTTTACACTTCAAGGCTTTGAGGATGGAAGTGTTCGCTTGGTTGAGGTTCGTAATCGCCTGAGTCATAATTTTGCTTTCCCTGGGTATCCGTCAACTTTGGAATGATACTAGCACAAGGTAAAATGCACGTCAAACATACCCGACTATTTTTATCGGGTTTAGTTCTTCAAGGCGGTATAACTGGTAATTCCTATGGCTTTGTGCGCTTCCGTGGACAGGTGAAATAACCATCATAAAACAGTTTAGAGGATTTACGCGCTGTTCACATCAATCATGATCTGCTTTTATCGGAAATTAATACCAGTAAGCGCTGCTAAACCCTTACCTATTCATGATTTCTAAATCGTGCTATATCTATCCTGATGAACAAGGTTGTTGTTACCAAAACCTTATATACTATATTAAACTTTGATAAGCTTGAGACTTGTGTTAACGACGACACCATAAACTGTACAATTCCTAGATTAAATACTAGGATGTTGATAGTTTTTTAGGTTTAGTAAAAACTAAATTCAGTATTATCGAAAAATCCGAAATTAAGTGTGGTGTGGTGTGCAAATCAAGAGAGGAGTGAACAAAATGGATTTACGTGGAGATGCGTTGCAAATCCTTAAAGACACTAGTAGAACTTTTTATATCCCAATTAGTATTTTACCATCAGGATTGCAAGAAGCGGTGGCATCAGCATACTTGTGTATGCGCGCCATTGACCAAATTGAAGATGATCCAAATTTGGATAATGGGACTAAAAAACGTCTGTTGCAAAATATTAGTTTGACATTGCAAGCGGGAATAGATGGTTTTCCCCTTGATGCTTTCTCTATAGGATTTAAAGGTCACGAAAATTCTTTACAAGAAGTCAGTTTACGGATTAGAGAATGGTCAATATTAGCACCTGAAAGTATTGCCCCGCGAATTTGGGATGCAACGGCCGCAATGGCTGACAGAATGGCTTATTGGGCTGATAGAAATTGGCAAATAGAAACTGAAGCAGATTTAGACCGTTATACTTTTGGAGTAGCTGGCGCTGTGGGCTTGTTGCTTTCAGATTTATGGAACTGGTATGATGGAACCCAAAGCAACCGCACTCAAGCCATAGGTTTTGGTAGAGGTTTACAAGCGGTAAATATTCTGCGTAATAATTCTGAGGATTTAACCCGTGGGGTCAACTTTTTCCCCGTGGGTTGGGATAACGACAATCTCCAAGAATATGCCCGTCGTAATCTGATCTTAGCTGATGCTTATACCAACTCTTTGCCAAAGGGACCGGCTTTGCAATTTTGTCAAATTCCTTTGGCTTTAGCTCATGGTACTTTGGATGCTTTGGCAAATGGTCAGGAAAAACTCAGTCGTAGTGATGTTGTTTCTTTGATTGAAAACCTCATGGGTGTGAACGCTAAGGCTAGTTAGGGAATAGGGAATAGGGAACAGGGAAGGGGGGCGCAGAGGGAGAACAAACCCGCCAGGGAATAAATTCCCTGTCTCAAAGCTAAAGTGCGTTAAAACGCACTCTGGTTAACTCAAAATCAAAAACTATCCTAATTTATGCCAAAATAGTCGGTTTTAACCGACTTTAGCTTTTAGACAGGGAATTTATTCCCTGGCTGGCTTAAGTTGACAACTAACAACTAACAAGAAAAATATTCATGAAAACTACTTTATTTTTAAGTCCACCATCTTTTGACGGGTTTGATGGTGGTGCAGGGGCGCGGTATCAAGCAAAACGGGAAATTACGTCTTTTTGGTATCCGACTTGGTTAGCACAACCAGCAGCTTTAGTTCCAGGCAGTAGGTTAGTTGATGCACCTCCTCATGGTCAAACTGTAGATGATGTGCTGAAAATTGCCAAGGATTACGAATTAGTAATTATGCACACTAGTACGCCCTCTTTGGCTAATGATGTGAAGTGTGCTGAAACTATCAAAGAGCAAAATCCTAATGTGCAAATTGGCTTTGTGGGGGCGCACGTTGCGGTTTTACCAGAGGAAACTTTGCGGGCAAATCCGGTAATTGATTTTGTCTGTCGCAATGAGTTTGATTATACCTGTAAGGAATTGGCAGAAGGGAAACCTTGGGACCAAATCAAGGGTTTGAGTTACCGGGATAAGTTGGGGAATATCCACCAAACTGAGGAACGTCCTTTGATTCATGACTGGGATGCTATGCCTAGTGTGTTGCCCGTTTATGCGCGTAATTTGGATATTAGCAAATATTTTATCGGCTATTTGCAACATCCTTACATTTCTTTTTATACTGGGCGTGGTTGTCCAGCAAAATGCACTTTTTGTTTATGGCCGCAAACTATTGGTGGACATTTGTACCGTCATAAAAGCCCTGACGCGGTAGGCCGAGAAATGGAGGAAGCCAAGGTTCTGTTTGGGGACAAGGTGCGGGAGTATATGTTTGATGATGATACTTTTACCATTGACAAACATCGAGCGATCGCTATTAGTAAACACATGAAGCGACTCAATTTAACTTGGAGTTGCAATGCTCGCGCTAATTTAGATTATGATACGCTCAAAACTTTGCGAGATAATGGTTTAAGGTTGTTATTGGTAGGTTTTGAATCCGGTAATCAGGAAGTTCTCAATAATATCAAAAAAGGTATTAAGCTAGAAGTGGCGCGAGAATTTATGAAGAATTGCCACAAACTTGGTATTACTGTCCATGGAACTTTTATTATCGGGTTGCCAATAGAAACTCCAGAAACTGTAGAAGAAACAATTCGCTTTGCTTGTGAGTTGAGTCCCCATACAATTCAAGTTTCTATTGCTGCACCTTATCCTGGTACAGAATTGTATGAACAAGCCAGAGAAAAAGGTTGGTTTGCGAATGAGTCTTTAGTCGCAACTTCTGGTATTCAAACTTCAACTTTGCAATATCCAACTCTTTCGAGTGCAGAAATTGAAGATTCCGTTGAACAAATGTATCGCAAGTTTTACTTCCGTCCTAAAGCGATTATTCCGATTGTGCGAGAAATGCTTGGTGATAGACAAATGTTAGTGCGTCGTTTGCGAGAAGGTAAGGAGTTCTTTGCTTATTTGAAAGAACGTCGGACTCAAGCTTTAGCTAGATAAATTGTCTGAAATGGCTAACGCCACGCTGCGCTATCAGGATTTACAGGATTTAAGGATGTTCAGGATTGAATTTAATTATCTCCTGAAAATTT
>JAKOGY010000501.1 GCA_028658405.1 Dolichospermum sp. ST_sed8
TTTGTCGTTACTTATGGCTCATTTTATGGTTCACAATTTAGCCCAAGTTATGGTTCAAGTCACAATAGGGGTAGTAATAATTTTTCTGACCTGTCAGACGATGAAAAATTCTTAGTCAATGACTATTTACCCCTAATCAAAGACAACCCACCTCCAGAAGTTGTCCAGGAATTGCTAGAAGTGGCTAAAACTATTGGTTATCAGGCATTTAGCAGGATTACCAGGGAATTAGCACCGGATATTCTAGGAGCGTTTATTGGAGCAATAGTAGATATAGCTATAGTGAAAGATGGGAGGGATGCCTTCCATACTGAAATTTATCGCTATCCCTTCTCTTAAATTATATAACTGCATAATCCGTATATTGCCGCATTTCCGGAGCTTGAAACCCCAACACAATATCTTCCTTTGCTACCCCCAGATCCACAAGTTCTTGGGCTACTCTCATTTCCGTCATATTTTGCTCAATCCAAATCTTTCCTTGCTTAATATCCAAATGTAAAACACAACCATATACCCGCCGATGGCCATCCCATCCCACATTCATGACCTGGTAATGGTCTTGTTTCGGATCAAAAACAGTGTAGCAATCTATCGACCCATTAGCGATGGGGATAGCAGCGTAATCTGTCAACAACGACTGAATTATATGCCGATAAGACTTTATGGTATCCATTGTACAATTACCTCTTGAATCGGGTCATAAATAATTTGTTTAATTTGATATCTTTCTAATGAAATTTGTGCAAATTCCCGCTTAAAAAAAGTTTCATAAGCAACTACAGGCACAGCTAAATAGAGAATACGAGTTGGATCACTGATTTCTAAGGCCAGCCGATAATTCAAAAACTGTCCTAACGCAGCATGGTAATCGGTTAGTGGTGAATCACTCAAAAAAGTTTTAATCTCAACTGCAATTTTTTCTTGGTCTCGCTCTGCTGCTAATAGTTGCTGGGCACCTAAGTCAATTTCAAACTTTGTTCCGCCTACTTCGAGTCGCAGGGGATCATCGGTTATCTGCCACTGCTCCTTTTCCAAAGCAATTCTAACCACAGCATGAAATCTATCTTTAGCTGCCATCGTTATCTTTCTCTAATTTACTTGCAATTATAGAACAATTGAAATAAAGAGTGTGCTTCGCACCATCACACCGCGGGCGTAAAACCAACTATGCAATTAATTTGAGCCAATCTCCGACCTCCAAATTAAAGTAGCTGAACTACAACCCACATTCCGCACCCCAAACTGTTCCAGAGGGAAATTACAGAGATGAAAAATCAAAGTTAGC
>JAKOGY010000502.1 GCA_028658405.1 Dolichospermum sp. ST_sed8
CTGACGGGATGACGAAATAGTCTAAAAAGCTTATCAGATGGAGATTGTACCGATTTATGGTAAAAAAGATAGATATACTTTTCTCAATAAGGAGTATCTATTGATAATGTTACCTGAATTTTACAAACCACACCTAAAAAGTCAATTAAATCTGGCAGAATATATCTTGCTCAAAATTCTAATTATTCTGCTGCAATCACTTAAAAAAGTAAATTTAGAAGCTTTGGCTACTGCCCTACCAATTCCGATTAAATTTGAAAGTAGAAAAAGAAAAATACAGAGATTTCTATCTTTACCAAACCTAACAATTGAGAAAATCTGGTTTCCGATTGTAAAAACATTCTTAGAAACATATTTTAGCGATGAAAAATTAATTTATGTAGTGATGGATAGGACGGCGTGGGGACGCATAAATTTATTCATGATTAGTATAGTTTGGGATCAAAGGGCAATTCCTGTATATTTTGAGTTATTACCAAAGTTAGGCAGCAGTAACTTTGACGAACAGTCACGGATATTGAAGAAAATCTTACCCATTTTTAATAACTATAAAATCTGCGTATTAGGTGATAGAGAATTTTGTTCTATAAAACTAGCAAATTGGTTAAAAGACGAGGGTTTATGTTTTTGTACAAGACTTAAAAAGAGTGAATTTGTAGAAATAAAGAAAGAGATTTGGGTAGATTTAAATAATCTAGGTTTATCACCAGGAGTTGCTTTCTTTCTAGCCGGAGTTAAAGTTACGAAAAAGCATGGGTTTACAAGTTTTAATGTTGCCTGTAAATGGAAACGTAAAATCTTAGGAGTAGTGCCAAAGGAAGGGTGGTTTATTTTAACGAATTTAGATAGTTTGGAATTAGCAATTTCTGCCTATAAAAAGCGATTTTGTATAGAAGAAATGTTCCGTGATTTTAAACGTGGAGGTTATAATTTAGAAGACACAAAGGTTATAAGTGAGCGGTTAATATCTATGATTTTATTAATATCAATTGCGTATACTAGTGCCACAATACAAGGACAAGAAATTAAACGCAAAGGTATCCAGAAATATATTGGTCGTGTGAAGGAATATGGGCGCACACAAAGAAGGCATAGTAGTTTTTATATTGGATTATATGCCCAGGCTTGGGTTAATTTCATAGATAATTGCAGGGAATTAGTTAGGTCACTATTGCGATTATCTCCTAATAAGCGGAAGTATTATCAACAGGGTGAGAGAGCTATGAGGCTTATTCTGTCTGCATCTTAACCATTTTTGTCATCCCGTCAG
>JAKOGY010000503.1 GCA_028658405.1 Dolichospermum sp. ST_sed8
AAGATTCATTGTAGTGACGGATATAGCTACGTTTGACTACGAAAAACTACAATTTTATGAGATTAAATGCACAAGACGGAAAAGTAAAATGAAAAGTGAAATCAAATGGTCACTCTTTTCCTGTTTGATTTTTGCATTACCAAGTGCTTTCATCATGGAAATGATTAGCTTGGGACATACTAAAGTTTATTTAAATTTTCTGGACTATGGCTGGCTGTATTTACCTTTGAGTCTATTTATATATTTGGTTCTACACGATACTTATTTTTATTGGACTCATCGCTGGTTGCACATTCCCAGTATATATCGCCGCTTTCATCAAGTCCATCACGAGTCTATCAACCCTACACCCTGGGCTTCCTTTTCTTTTGATCCAGTCGAGAGTATGATTCAGGCAATTATTATTCCCCTTCTGGTTTTTATTATTCCCATTCACATTAGCATGGTGGGTTTATTACTCACATTAATGACGATATTTGGCGTTATCAATCATACAGGCTATGAAGTTTATCCACATTCATGGATGCGTGGTTTTTGGAGTAAAAATTGGATCACACCAACGCACCATACCCTCCATCATCACAAGTTTAATTGCAATTATGGTCTTTATTTTCGGTTTTGGGACAAATTGATGAATACAGATGTAATGATAAAAACACCATTTATTATTCAGAAAAATAGAACTAACTAATTAATTCTTATCTTGTCTGATACATACTATAGCCGGGATACCTGCAATTTGGGACATGATGTAAAGTTTTGTAAATTTAATTTTCAAAACTCTTGATTTACCGTTGTTTCAGCCTCCATCTGAACTTGACAATTCAAATAAAAACATTCCCTAAAAGGGTCATTTATGGGCAAGTTTGGGAGACTGAATAGCCTGAAGAGTTGATTTTAGTGTCCAAAAAAGGAATATCCTTTTACCATTTTTGGGCAAGTTAGTAAATCACTAAATCAGTTTTTGCAACATTTCTTTACATCATGTCCCATTTTGCAGGTATCTCGGCTGCACGCCGATTACGCCTGCATTTTTTCGTTAAATTCCAAATCAAAAAGCCTTCGCTTAGTGAGTTTTTTGATGATTAGTCAAAACCTAGTAGATCAAAAATTTCGCGATCCTTGAGGGGTTGAGCATACAAGGGTGTCGCATCTTCAAGCATCCCTTTCGCCAGCTTGAGATATTCTTGCTGTACTTCCAGAACCTCAGGATCAGGCTCCATTTCAAACACAGTACATTTTTTCAAAC
>JAKOGY010000504.1 GCA_028658405.1 Dolichospermum sp. ST_sed8
ACCCTCACCATTATCTTAAGACATTTGTCTATATTTGGCAATGCCTGTCTATAAAATCAGAGAAGTTTACCAATACTTACGACGCTGCTCATCAGCAAAATCATTAAAAGAACGGAAACGACCAGTTTCAAAGTCTTCTAATCCTTGCTGAATAACCTTAATAGCTGCTTTATGAATCTTGTAATTCCCAATCTAGGATATTTTTGAGTAATTCAGCCGCGACAAAACTAATATCTTGTCCTTGCTGTGTTGCTTTTTCACGTAGTCGTGCTTCTAATTCTGGACTAAGGGAAACAACTATCGCCATAACCGTATATTTTGGGGAAGGTTTCTAGATATTAGAGTAGATCAAATTATTGATTAGAAATATACTTTGCTTGAAAATTAGTTTAATATTGATAGTTAGAAGTATACAGAAGTATTATGGATGCTTTAATTGCAGAACTAAATACAAAGTTAAATTACTGGCAACCTGCTGTAGCAGAACAAGTTCGCCATTGTATTCTAGAAATCATTGAAATGGCAGATCAGGATGTTTTAGATATTCTCAGAACCCGTACAGTAGAGCAGGAAGTTTTGGATTTGTTAGATGAACCCTAAACTTGGTGAAATTTGGCTTGCTGATTTGGGTATAGCAGCAAAAACACGCCCAATTGTGATTGTATCCCGTGATGACCCAGATCCACCACGAGCTTTAGTGATTTATGTACCACTAACTACCCAAAATCGGGGCAGTTTTTATGAGGTTGCACTACCTCGACTACAATTTCTTGAACGGGATTCTACAGCAAATGTTCAAGGTATTGGATCTATTCCAACGGTAAGACTAGAGAGAAAATTGGGCAAGTTACCAGAGGAGGTTATGCTAGAAATTCAGCAAGCAATTAAATTCGCATTTGATTTACAAGATGATGCTGAATAATCGCTCTCAACTCTACATCTATAAAATGCGTTAGCGTTCGCGTAGCGTCTCGATAGCTTGCGTGGCGACGCAGGAGCCATAGAGATAGCGCACCGAAGGTATCGCTCTTACTATGCTTGTTAAACACTCTTATTCCAATACTCTAAACCATTGACAATCACATCTTCCAACCACTTCTTAAAACGTTCTGTCAAGTTACTCTCTTCATCAGCATAAGAAAACTGAAATAGAGAATCTGTTAAGGCTTGGATATCACTAATATTTCCACTAATATTTCGTTCACCTTCTCCAGTATTATCTCTATGATATGCACAAGCAGA
>JAKOGY010000505.1 GCA_028658405.1 Dolichospermum sp. ST_sed8
ACATCCTCATTTCATCATAAAAAACAGTAAAAACCGATTGTGACAGTTGAGGGTGCGGAAGATAGGTTATATTATTGCTGGTCCTTATGGTAGTAAGGGGAAATTGAAGAATTTAGTCACAATTCCCCAACCTACTTGGAAAATTGTTGTAGTCCTAGATCCTGATGCTGGACTCAAGGGTATTACTGCTAATACCCGTGTTATTGCTGTCAATATCCCCAATGATGAACAACTTGATAATGATTGGAGGGTGTTTAGAACCACTGTTGACAACATAGAAAAATTGACAGGGTATGATTTTCTGTCTAATATTTCTCCCAATATTCAACGGGTGATTGAAAGCAAAGTTGATAATCTTTAGGTTTCAATAACTTTTGTGGAAATCCCGGCGATACCATCAGGAGTAGTGCCAAAAATATAAACATCAATTTCTTTACTACCTATTTTGTAAACTTGTAAATCAGTTAAATTAGTTTTCAAGACATTCACAAGATTCTGAAAGTTTTTAACAGTAGCTTTTTCATCGTCTTCGTGCCAATCTTCCTCACTCACAGAGTTTCTAAAGAAATCATCAATTTCCACAATTTTAACGGGTGTCTCCTGAGAATGACCCGTTTTTTCTAATACTGTAGTTACATTCAATGGTGCGGATTCCCATGTGAAAACCTCAAATGGGTATTCTGATTCACTCATCATCAGTAACCCGTCTGTGGCTTGTTTTAATATGTTTGTGATGTTGGTCATATAGTAATTTCTACGGAACGCTTTGCTATTGTGTGCGATCGCTAATAATTTAATTTTCTCTAATCCCAGTTTCTAAGTTTTCAGTGTTCCCCACAGTTAATGAAAAGTGGGGTTTTGCTGCTAAAATTCTGGTTTATCTTCTAACCATTGTTCTAAGTCAACTCCTCCGAGTATATCTTATCTTACATAAAAAATCCCTAGTTTTGAAGACCAGGGAATTAATTAATATTGGGTAAATGATTCTGTTAGATTATATCCAAAACCGATGGAAACCATTTCAAAGATTGAACAGTTTTATTGTTACCTTTAGCTTCATCTAATGTTAGCTGACTGTGTAATTTACCTGTTTCGGTGGGTAGCCAACTGGGGTTTTTACCATCAGGATTTTTAATCTGCAAACCGTGTTCTTCAAGCATCTTGTTAAAGGGGTGAAATGAGCAACGGTACAGAAAGTTACGCTAAGGCTGAAACGATTACTGGATAAGCTTTT
>JAKOGY010000506.1 GCA_028658405.1 Dolichospermum sp. ST_sed8
AACCACGATGGCAAACTAGAGATTTTGACATCTGCACAACTCCCCGCACCCGTTCCTCATAGTTGTAATCAATTTCTTGCAAATCTTTAAAATCTGGTAAATTTTCTACCTGCTCTTTCGTCAGTCCAATTGCATATACTCTTCGCTGATTGTAATCAATTCGGGAACGTCCAATTGGTAACAATACTTGCCTACCAAAGAACCAAAAACCTGTGTCCACAACTAAATAACGCAAACGCCCAGAATCATCCACCAAGATATATTTGACAGCACCGACTTTATCATCATCTATGTCTGAATATACATCAAAATGCTTAATCTTTTCAACTTCATTGTGATCTAACTCTGGACTACCATAGTTAGGGTCAGCAGCAAAGTCTTCAACTTTGTATAAAGCCATATTTTTTTAGCTCCAAACATATATACTTATAATTTTAAAAATAAAATTTCTTACTTCTTCTTTCTAAAGAATGACTTTTTCCATCTCTCGGCAACATTAAGTAGTCGGACAAAATTAAATTCACTCGTTGAGAGAGGGAACAGGGAACTCTTAACTGGGAACAGGGAACAGGGAACAGAAAAATCAGTTGTGTAATTAATTGTGTCCCATTACTTATCATCTATCTGCATTTTCCGCCTTTAATGAAGTGGATATGTTTTTAGATGGATCAAATGGAGAACGATTAGCTAGAATGATCAAACAATAGGCAGAACAGGTACAGTTCATTTTTGTGAGTTTTCGCCGTCCGATGATATAATCAGCACAGCGCGCAATTGGTTTAATTCAAGCCAGAAGCGCGGATACTCAAGTTTTGGGTATTAAGCTATAATCATCTAATTGATATGGCAAAAGGTCTAATAAAAACTTATCTTTCTACTGACAACCAACAAATTGTCAAGTTTCTGTTAAAAATAGTTTATATATAAACCGGATTCGAGATTGCCTTCGGCACGCTAAGCGAACAGGAAGACCTATAGAATGACTTCAGAACAAGTAATTAGACGTTCCGATATATTAAACACTCAGGTAATCACCCGCGACAACGGTAAGCGGTTGGGTATCGTGAGTCAAGTCTGGGTTGACGTGGATCAAAGAGAGGTTGTAGCACTTAGTTTGCGAGACAGCCTCATCTCTATGTCTAGTCTACCTCGCAGTATGTATCTCAACACCATCAACCAAATCGGTGATGTTGTCTTAGTTGATAACGATGATGTCATCGAAGATGTG
>JAKOGY010000507.1 GCA_028658405.1 Dolichospermum sp. ST_sed8
AAGTTGAATCATGAAACTCTTGTAGTGCGGGCATCTTGCCCGCTAGATATGTACCTCATAACACCGGGAATTGCTGTATATAGCTTTTGTAACTGAATTACCAGTTATTGAAAATTGAGATCGGAAGTTAACAAAAGAATATTTATATCTAAAATGGTAGCAGATTGAGCTAATTTCTCATCTGCTGTTACCAAAGAAAAATTATTAATGCTACACACTGCTAAATGTAAAGCATCCAAAGTCCTTAAAGGGAGATCAAACCTGGATATCCAATCTCTAGCTAAACGGTAATGTTGATTTTCCAATAAAACAAGACGATATAAATCTTCATTAAGATGATTTGCAAACAATTCCGTAATCCGTCTAGCGTCATTTTGGGAAACTTCACCCATTCTTACCCTACGAGATAAAGCAGAAAATAATTCTACCTCAACTAATTGACTAATGATTGGTTGATCTTCTTATTTTTGTAATAATTGTTCAACAACACTACTTAATTTTTCAGGCACATAATAAGGAACAATGGCACTAGTATCTAAATAAATCAATATCTTTCATTCTCTCTTTCTTCTAATATTGTGGTACTCATTGTACTCCCTTTTAAAACTATAGATTTTCTAAAAGAGTTTAAACTAGGAAATGCTTTTCTTCCCTGTTGTGGAGGAAGAAGACGAGCTACTTCTTTCCCTTCTTTCATCAGAATAAATTGCTCACCTTTAGCTACTTGCTCTAGAATATTAGATAAATTTTTAGTAGCTTCTTCAATTGTAATCTGAGTCATAACTATCTCAATAGTTTACAAATGTACTCGAATTATATAACAGAGATAGATGTTTTGTAAATTTTATAGCGATTCCTGTCTAAATGAGGTACGGCAAGAAAGAATTAACCGCAGATAGACGCGGATAAACGCAGACAAATTTGTACCTCAGTAGACGAGGAAATGTTATATAAATGCGATCGCTATTGCTATTCATAGAGATCGCTACTCCAGCGTTAGGTTGAGTTTTAGGTATCGGCTCAATCTACAGATTAATCTGTTAAACGGTATGTAAAGTTGCGAGCGTCGCCTGTGTTTACTTTACGAAAACCCATTAAACCTTTATTAGGAGGAGAGCAGTTTGCACGGGATACACAAATAACGTAGTTAACCAAGGTCAAACAACGTCAATTGCTTATAGTTCGCTCTCTGAT
>JAKOGY010000508.1 GCA_028658405.1 Dolichospermum sp. ST_sed8
AATTTAGTGAACTATGTTGAAAAAATCATTCGAGAATTTGGAAAAGAATATAAAATTAATTTTGCTTAGGTACTTATGACTTATATCAAGAGTAATGAAACGCAGATAAACGCAGATAAACGCAGATGAATTGATATTAAAACTTTTGTCTGATTTTCATGAAAGCAGCACCTGTAACTAGTGCGGCGCATTGTCCCCAGTAACTTACATTGGAAAAGGCACTACCACCTGCAATATTTAAACTACCTATTCCATAAAATGACTGTTGGATAAACCACCAAAATAGGTAGAAAATTACTGGTAATTCGACAGGTATATAGACAACTAATAAAGTTAAAACTGAATATATTTTTGCCTGGGGAAATTTTATCATATAAGCACCTAAAATAGATGCAATAGCCCCATTTGCACCAATGATTGGTACTGTTATATCTGATGATAGTATAATTTGGACTATGCCACAAAAAAAGCCGGCAGTTAAGTAAAGTAGTAAATATTGTTTATGTCCCAAAATACTTTCTACTGTTTTTCCAAATACCCATAAAAACAGCATATTTCCGATAATTTGGCTAAAACTGCCATGCAGAAACAGCGATACAGGTAAGGAAAGTAACCGCCAAAATACAATTATCCAAGCCGCAGAATTGTAAAAAAAAGCGTTAGCAATTGCAATATTTGTTTGAGCAGGAATTATTCCCCAATTATTAATTAAATCTCCTAATTCATTACTCCAGTCTAATTTGATTTCCCAAAGAAATATTACTAGGTTAATCCCAATCAACCAATAATTAATAATTGGTTTTTGCCAACTGCGAATATTGTCATCTATCGGAATCATTTTAACTTTAGTATTTTGGATTGGTGATTTTTCCTCATTTTTTTATTTTTTTATGAGAATATTGCCTTGACACTCTCAGCACTAAAGTGACTGAGATTCTTTAATCAAAGACATGACTTGCTCGGTCAGGTTCACACCAGAGCGAGTAGAGGACTCATCTCAAGACAGCGTTACTTGCGTCTAGCACAAAAGTTCCCGTATGCCCTACGGTACTCAATCCTCGACTAAGGATGTTTTTAGCTGCATTTTCATCTCTATCCATGACACAACCACAGCTACAATTGTGAGTGCGAGTAGATAAAGTCTTTTTAACGATTTCACCACAGCTAGAGCATTCCTGGCTAGTATATTG
>JAKOGY010000509.1 GCA_028658405.1 Dolichospermum sp. ST_sed8
GATGCCCATCCCACAAGATTGGATTATCTTTTTTGTGGAGTCCTCCTGCTTAAATATCTTCTTCATCTTTATTTATTTCTTCTTCTATTTTTTCAACTGCAAAAGTCTCAATAGCAGTAAAAACCTGTTGTACTGTTTTCGGATGTAATACCTTACCTGAATGAAAAGGAATCACAACTCTAACATTATCTCGAAAATAAATTCTGTGACTGCCTTTACTTCTCACTTCTATAAAACCAGCATTTAATAGTAGCTTCTCAGCTTCTTTGGCATTTATGCGAGGTAGTTTAGGCAACTTTTACCTCCAAAGTCATAGTTAATATTTCTTTGTGCTGAAGTGCTTGTTTCTCAAATTCTGATAATGTTTCTATATATAATTCAACTGCTTCCTTGATATTTGCTTGTACTGCTTCTAATGAATCACCTTCAGATTGACACCCAGGAAGTTCAGGACAATAAGCATAGTAGCCATGTTCATCTTTTTCAATGACAATACTAACTTTGTACGACATAAGTAAGTTTTATTTGATGATGAATAATTTACTATTATAGGACTTCTGTTTGATTTTTGTTGGCGTAGCCTGCGCTTTGCCTTGACAAAAGTTCTGGCACTTCAACACGGCCATCGCTAGGTACTGCTAATTCAATCCTCATTTCATCGCCGTAAATTTTCAATTCAATGTGATCAATATCTAACTCGCTAGAAGCATCAAAGACTTTAAATAAAGATTGATTTCCACAGAGAGAAATTCACTAAACTGATCATGACTTTTGACATTACATACCTTTAAATTTTCCTGTTTACCTACTTAGCCCATTCTTGAATTTGTGGCAAATGCTGATAAAAGCAATTTGAAGCACGCAAAAATTTACCTGCCCCATACCCCATCATCGTTAGAAAGTCTTTGTAAGTGCTGGGCAAATTAATATCTTGTTGTCCTTCAAGTTGAATTATTTCCAAATCTGAACATGGGGAAAGATGATTATCATTAGAAATAAGATTAAGTCGTTTGACACTCTACGCTCTAAAGAGACGCAGATTCTATAGAGAGTTTCAGTCTATATCCCTCAGTTATCCCAGTTTCAGGCAGGGCTCCTTAATATTGGGTTCCTGCCCTGATTTCGTTGGCCCCAAAAGGGCGAAATCATATCTGACAGGCGTATACTTTCC
>JAKOGY010000051.1 GCA_028658405.1 Dolichospermum sp. ST_sed8
TAAAGAGGCATTAATGCGAATTTATAGGTCGTTATTGAGATTCAATTGTTCTTATTGATAAGATGCGTTTCCCCTGGTATCCCCACCCGCTCTCTGCGCCCTTAATTGGCAATAAACAAATGACAGAACTTACAAAATCTTTTCATGTTGATCATTTGTTAGTGGAGATTTACGCTTCAGAAGCCCAAATGTCGGAAAATGTGGCTAAAATTACATATCAGTATTTACAAAACCTGCTTGATAAACAGGATAAAGTGGCAATTTTATTGGCTACAGGAAATTCCCAAATTCGGTTTTTGGATACTTTGATTGCGTTAGGGGGAATAGATTGGTCACGGATAATTTTATTTCATTTAGATGAATATTTGGGAATTACATCAGATCATCCTGCCAGTTTTCGGCGTTATTTGCGGGAACGGGTAGAACAAAAGATATCTCCTCATAGATTCTATTATATAGAAGGGGATACATTACAACCAATAGCTGAGTGCGATCGCTATACTAAACTCTTAGAAAATCAACCGATAGACCTATGCTGTTTAGGTATTGGTGAAAATGGACATTTAGCATTTAATGATCCAGCAGTCGCAGATTTTCAAGATCCTGCTCAAGTTAAACTTGTCAAACTGGATGATGTTAACCGTCAGCAACAAGTAAATACAGGATATTTTGCCAATTTAGCAAATGTTCCCCAATACGCATTTACTCTAACTATTCCCATGATTTGTACCGCTAAAAAAATAATTTGTTTAGCACCAGCAACGAGAAAAGCTCAAGTAGTTAAAATCATGTTAACAGAAGATATTACTACTAATTGTCCCGCTTCTATTTTACGTCAACAACCTCAAGCTACTTTATTTTTAGATATCAATTCTGCTCGTTTACTATCTCAGGGTTAGGTTTTGGTACTAAAAGAATATAGATTAAATGAACCACGAAGGAGCGAAGGTCACGAAGGAAGAAAAGAAGAAGAAGAAGATTCTTAATCTTATAGTGATGGGAGATTAAGCGGTTAGGATCTCACTTTTTGTATTAAATTACCATCTTCCATATCAATGATTCTGTCTGCAATATCTAAAATGCGGTTATCGTGGGTAACTATTAAAATAGTACAATTCTGTTCTTTTGCTAATTGCTGCATTAAGTTAACTACATCTCTTCCTGATTTACTATCTAATGCCGCCGTAGGTTCATCGGCTAATACTAACTTAGGATGACTTACCAAAGCGCGAGCAATGGCTACCCGTTGCTTTTGTCCCCCGGAAAGATCAGAGGGATAATAATTAATTCTATCTCCCAATTTCACAGCATTAAGCATTGTTTCTGATTGGATATAAGATTCCCATTGAGAAATATTGTCTTGTAATTCTAAAGACATTTGGACATTTTGCATAGCTGTTAGGAAATCTAGTAAATTATGGGCTTGAAAAATATAGCCAATTTTTCGACGGACTTGAACTAATTCTTCATTACTAGCACCTAATAATTCCTGTCCATTAAATTTTAAACTTCCTTCTTGTACAGAACGCAAACCACCAATTAATGTTAATAAAGTAGTTTTTCCTGAACCAGAAGGTCCAGTCATAATCACAATCTCTCCAGCTTTGATAGTCAAATTAATATCAAACAAAGTTTGAGTAACTAATTTACCATGACCAAAGTAATGATTAAGATTTGCGATTTCCAAAATATTGTTATTAGTTAAATATTGCATCATTGGCTAATTAAATTCGTAGGTTGGGTTGACGATAGGAAACCCAACATGATTATATGATTCAAACTTTGTTGGGTTGCGCTGTCGCTTAACCCAACCTACAATTTGAGATAGTTAATTAAAGATTTCTGCTGGATCTACTTTACGTAGTTTATTAGTAGAAAAGAAACCAGAAGTTAAACACATAACAATTACAGACGTAAATACTAATAATCCCTTACTGACATCCATAACAATTGGTAATTTAGTGGCATCTTTGGCAATATCATATAGTCCTAAAGAAATAGCGAAACCAGGAATATAACCTAAGACAGCTAAAATTATAGCTTGCTGAAATACGACATTTAAAAGATATTTATTTCTAAATCCCATGGCTTTAAGTGTCGCAAATTGGACAAAATGAGTGGATATATTACTATAAAGGATTTGATAAACAACGATTACCCCAACTACAAAACCCATCATTACCATCAAATTAAATACAAATCCAATGGGTGTTCTTAATGTCCAATAGCTTTTTTCAAAGTCAATAAATTCTTGGCGTGTCATCACTGTGACATCTTTCGGTAAAGTATTAGATAACGTTGCTAAAATTGTTTTGATATTAGCATTAGGTTGCAGATGAATTGAGCCGATATCTATTTCATTTACTCTGTGTTCTGGGAAGATTTTCAAGAAAGTAGAAGAACTCACAATTAAATTACCATCTACACCAAAGGAGGGACCAAGAGTAAATAACCCACTAACTTTAATTTTATAACCAATAGTTCCTAAATAACTAAATATTTCCATAGTTATGGGTTTATTTTTTTGAAAATATTCAGCAATTGGACCAAATTCTGGACGTGCAGCCCGGTCAAAAAATACTTGGTCGGGAATTTTTAGCAATTGAAAATTCTGTTCAACTTCCGGTAATTTAAAGATAGATTTTACTGGTTCAAATCCTAAAACATAAATAGGATATTTACGGCCATTTATGGGATTTTTGAGTTTAGCAAATTGTACATATAACGGTTCAACTGATTCTATACCATTAAAACCTAATGTTTGATATAAACGACTGCGAGGAAAGCTTTGAGTAGAGGTCAAAGATTTATATTGGGAGCTAATTAAAAATAAATCACCTTGAAGATGTTTATGTACTTGAGTAGCACTAGAATAAAGAGCATCTTGAAACCCAATTTGCATAAACATTAACACAGAAATAAAAGCAATACCAGCTAAGGCTACAAAAAAGCGCACTTTTTGTTTTACCAATTGTAGCCAAGGCAAAGGTATATTTAAAATCATATTTTTACTCCTATTTTTTAGAATAATTCTCAAGTTTTTTTGACAAATATTAAGTAGTATAAGGTGGGCATTGCCCACCCTACGTGGATTTAAAAAGGGGTCTTATAGTTGAATAAGCGCTTGTACCTGTAAATTAGTTAGGCTAGAAACTCGTTGATTATCTGCTGATTTATCAATGCGGATTTTTACATCAACTATTTTATTATCTGTATCTGAACCGGGATTAGTATTAAAGATATTTTGTCTACCAACTTGTAAACCAATATCTGTAACTGTGCCTTTTAATTTTCCTGTGAAAGCTTCACCTGTGATAGTTGCTGATTGACCTAAATGGACTTTTTTAATGTCAGTTTCATAGACTTCTGCAACTACATACATTTGTTGAGTTTGCCCTAATTCTAATATGCCTTTGTTACCAATTATTTCTCCTGTCCAAGTATTAATTTTTAGGACTTGAGCATCAATAGGTGAACGGATAGAACTTAAATTTAGCTCGGCTTGAGCTTGTTGAACAGATGCTATAGCACTTTTTATATTTGCTTGAGCTAGTTGGACATCTGTAGGGCGAATTTCAGTAATACTATTAAGTCTAGCTTGAGATTCAGTTAACTGTTTTTGCAAAGTTTCTATGGTACGTTTCAAATTAGCATTAGCTTCATTAAGCTGTTCTTTGACAGTATCCATGCGTAATCTTTTAGTATCTGCATCAGAAGCAGAAATAGCACCATCTTGATATAATTTCTGATATCGGTTATTTTCGATTTCTGAATTTTTTAGTTCAGCTTCTAAACGAGTAATTGTGGCTCGTTGAGTAAAAACCGAGCCTCGTAAATCAGCTTCTAAACGAGAAATTGTGGCTTGTTGAGCAGAAATATCACCTCTTTTTGCCCCTGCTTCTACTTGTTGAAGATTCGCTTGACTAATTTCTACTTGTCTTTTTGCTTTTTCTAAGGCTGCAAGATTAGGTATGTAACTATCAAGAATTGCTACTACTTGTCCTTGACGGATTTTGTCTCCTTTTTTAACTAGGAGTTGATTAACTCTTATCCCTGTTTGAGAATTGGGTGCGGAGAGACGAATTACTTCTCCTTGGGGTTCTAAACGTCCTAAAGCAGCAACAGCGGTGATAGTAGGTGTTGAACTGGTAGTAAGAGAGGATATGGGAGAGGCTGATTTAGAAGTTTTCTGAAAATATGAAAGACTATAAATAGATATTACACCAGTTGTTACAATCCCAGTGCTTGCCAACATTATCGGCCACACACTTACAGACTTGCTAAATAAGTGCTTTTCTTTGTGTACCATAATTCTGTCTTTTAAATTAGGGATATGACAGTAATTCTGACTCTAAATAAGAGGCAAAAAAGCCAGTACACCTAATAGCATCTCTTGATAACCTTATGCTTAATACAATATCCAGTTAAATAGAATTAATCAAAAATTGATTATCTAAAACTATGTTTCAACTACTATAGGACTAATATTTGATTTTTGATAGCGAAGCGTGGCGAAGCCATAATATACTATTGGTGGGCAATGCCCACCCTACTTAAAATTTTTCAAATATCATTTATGATTCCTCTAATGACAGAAATTATTTACTCATGTTGGTTAACCGGCAGTTATATAAAATATTTAACTAATAAAATTTTGATAGGTAATGGGTAATTAGTTACTGACTATTACCGATTACCAGTATCAAAGTTTTATTTATTTAACATGACCTCTTTCTCTTTTTTCTTCCGCACAATTGCCAAGTATTCGCTGCGTGTGCCGTCTACTCGGTAATGATCACAGATTTGACATAGTTTGAGAAGATCCAAGCGACTGAAGATTTTTTGATGTTCAATAGCGTTGTCATTACGCCACCGCCAGAATGTTGTTCTATCAATTCGACGATTGCTTTCGGGCCATCTTCTCCGTGATAAGAAATCTACCAATTCATCTTCATGAAATGAGTAACCTTTTGGTAATTTGAGGAGGTCTTCTCGTAACTCATTCAGCGGGATGAGTGGATCTAATTCAGATAGTCTCATGCCAGCAATTCCTTGTAGTTTTTGTAATTCCAATATTGCAGAAGCCAAATAATGCAATAAAGTTTAATTGACTAATTTTATGCTGAAAGACTGTTTAAAATTCACAGTCTAAATTTCCCTGATTTAATAATTTAGAGTAAACTTATTTTTGGGGAATTTCAACCTGTATGCAACTAATTGTTTCATGGAACCTTGTTTATGGCACTATCTTAGATCTGTAAAAATTGCAAGTCTCAAATTCTTAATTCCTTAAATAGATGAAAAGTTACTAACTTTTTATTATCTCAAATTTCGGACTTAAGTTGACAAAAAATATTTTTTTAACTCTTTAGATATATTTGATTGTGATTAATTTTACAAAGGCAAAAAAATCTTTCTGGGGATAGATGCAATAATTGACCATTTAGCATTAGAACCTAATGGACAATAATTACATATTAAAAATTCTATTTATATCAAGAGGATTTGTTACTCTTAGTTATTGCAAAATAAAGTTTTCAATAAGTTGGAACTAATAATATGCAATCTATATGCAACTTTGGTCAAAATGGCTAAAACTTAGATAATAATTACTGTATTGGATAAGCAAAGATATTTCTCGGACAACTCTATCAATTTTACATTTGCAAGACTTTTATAAAGTTGCACGTAAGTTGCTTATGAGTTGCAATAGAGTTGTCACCAAGCTCAGATTAATGTAGGGCGGAAATTTTATTTACATTTAATTCATAGGCTAGATAATTAATCAGCCTATTCATATTCAACCGCCGGAGTATTCATCAAGCACAAAAGTTATATTCTCAGAAATTAATTAGCTTAACAATTCTGATTTAGTAAAAAAGCTTCTATTCACCTCTATGTTGCTCGATCAAAAGAGGGAAATATGATCATGGCTGCTTCCAAATTTGAAGCTGCTTTTACACAGTTACAATCTGAAATTAGTAACTGTGAAAAGTCTGTACTCAAAATGATAACGGTGAAAAAAAATATGCCTGATACCACAAAGATTAAAAATGAAATTAATGCCAAATTGCGAACTACTAATGTAGCAATTGTTGGTATGGCTTCTATTTTTCCCCAGGCGAAGAATTTACAGGAATACTGGGAAAATATTATTCAGAAAGTAGATTGTATTACTGATGTTCCTGCTTCCCGTTGGCATATAGATGATTATTATGATCCTGACCCTAAAGCCCCAGATAAAACCTATTGTAAACGGGGTGGTTTTTTACCAGATATTGATTTTAATCCCCTGGAATTTGGCTTACCTCCTAATATTTTGGAGGTGACAGATATTTCTCAATTACTCGGTTTGGTAGTGGCAAAAGATGCATTAGAAGATGCTGGTTATGGAACATCTCGCCAATTTAATCACGAACGAACAGGGGTAGTATTAGGAGTAGCAATTGGTAGACAATTAGCCGTGCCTTTGGGTGCAAGATTGCAAGATCCACTTTGGAAAAAAGTTCTCAAAAATAGTGGTTTATCAGACGAAGATAGCCAGAAAATTATTGAAAAACTCAAGAGTGGATATGTGCAATGGGAAGAAAACGCCTTCCCCGGAATGTTAGCAAATGTGATTTCTGGACGGATTGCAAACCGTCTGGATTTGGGGGGGATGAACTGCGTAGTTGATGCAGCTTGTGCGAGTTCCTTGGGTGCATTGAGAATGGCTATTAGCGAATTGGTGGAACATCGCGCCGACATGATGATAACTGGTGGTGTGGATACCGATAACTCGATTTTTGCCTATATGTGCTTCAGTAAAACCCCTGCTGTTTCTCCAGGGGATAAGGTGAAACCCTTTGATGCTGATGCTGATGGGATGATGTTGGGTGAAGGTGTGGGAATGCTGGTACTCAAGCGCCTAGAAGATGCCCAACGAGATGGCGATCGCATCTATGCAGTGATCAAAGGTGTCGGCAGTTCTAGCGATGGTAAGTATAAAAGTATCTATGCACCTCGTGTGGAAGGGCAAATTAGCTCCTTAGTTCGTGCATATACAGACGCAGGTATTTCTCCTGCCAGTGTGGGATTAATGGAAGCACATGGTACGGGAACGATGATAGGAGATCCCACAGAATTTACGTCAATTACCACCGTTTTTAGCGAAAATAACCCGAAAAAACAGCATATTGCCTTGGGAACTGTTAAATCCCAAATTGGACATACTAAAGCAGCCGCAGGTGCAGCAAGTCTCATTAAAGTGGCTTTAGCGCTGCATCATAAAGTTTTACCACCGACAATTAATGTCAGTAAGCCCCATCCTAAACTGAATATTGAGAACTCACCATTTTACTTAAATACGGAAACTAGACCTTGGGTAAGTCATCCTACCCAACCACGAAGGGCTGGAGTCAGTGCTTTTGGTTTTGGTGGTACAAATTATCATGTTGTACTGGAAGAATACGAGCATGAACATCATCACCCTTACCGTTTACACCATACTCCAGAATCTTTGCTGCTATTTGCTCCTACGGCTTCAGAGTTGTTATCTCGTTGTCAAGAAATCCAGCAACAATTACAGACTGAGGGTAAAGAAAAACACTATCAAAAATTAGTGGCTGATACTCAAACTGAGAAAATTCCCGTTAATTATGCCAGAGTTGGCTTTGTGGCTAATGATTTAACGCAAGCTAAGGAATTTCTGCAAATTGTGATTGACAGGCTAAAACAGCAGCCTGAAGGCGAATCATGGGAACATCCTCACGGGATTTACTACCGCCAAACAGGGATAGATACAACAGGTAAAGTAGTGGCTTTGTTTTCTGGACAAGGTTCACAATACTTAGAAATGGGGCGGGAGTTGGTCATGAATTTTCCCTGCTTGCGCCAAACTTATACTCACATGGATAGTTTGCTGTGTGAAGACGGGTTAAAGCCTTTATCAACTGTAGTATTTCCTCAGCCTGTTTTTGATCAAGCACAAAAGCAAATTCAGTTAGCAACGTTGCAACAAACTGAATATGCACAACCCGCAATTGGGGTATTTAGTGCGGGATTGTATAAAATATTGCAACAAGCTGGATTTAAACCCGATTTTGTCGCTGGTCATAGTTTCGGGGAATTAACAGCTTTGTGGGTTGCGGGTGTGTTAAGTGAAGAGGATTATTTGTTCTTAGCAAAAGCTAGAGGACAAGCTATGGCTGCACCTGCAAATCCTAATTTTGATGCTGGGGGAATGTTAGCTGTTAAAGGAGATATTCGGCAAATAACGGAGGTAATTAAAAACTTTCCCCAGGTAGCAATTGCTAATAGAAATTCTCAGCAACAAGTAGTATTGGCTGGGAAAAAAGGGGAAATTAATCAAGTTCAAGATGTTCTCAAAAAACAAGGCTTTGCTACTTTTTTATTAGGAGTTTCCGCAGCCTTTCATACACCATTAGTATCTCATGCTCAAAAACCTTTTGCCCAAGCTGTGGAAAAGGTAAATTTCAATGAAGCACAAATTCCTGTTTATACTAATGTTACAGGTGGTTGTTATCCTCAAGAACCTCACGTTATCCAAAAAATCCTCAAAGAACAATTGTTAAATCAGGTATTATTTCAACAGGAGATTGAAAATATTTACGCTGCTGGTGGTTGTTGCTTTGTGGAATTTGGTCCTAAAAATGTACTTACCAATTTGGTAAAAGAGATTTTACGTGATAAATCTCACATAGCTATAGCTGTAAATGCTAATCATACCAAAAATAGCGATCGCACACTCCGAGAAGCCATAGTTCAATTGCAGGTAGCTGGGTTATTTTTGCACAATTTAGACCCTTACCAAGTTGCAACTAAAATTCCCGAAGTTCCTCACCAAAAAGTTTTGAATGTGCGGTTAAATAGTACCAATATTACCGAAAGAACTCAAAAAGCCTTTGCGAAAGCTTTAGAAAATGGTCATCATGTAGAGGTGGTATCTTCCCAACCAACGGTTAATGAAAATCACCTAACTTTACTTAATGGGAATCATCAATTACAGGGTAATGACAAACCTCCAACTTCATTCAATGGGAATCATCAATCACAGGGTAATGACAAACCTCCAACTTCATTCAGTGGGAATCATCAAATACAGGGTAACGAACAGCCTCCAACTTCACTCAAGGGTAAATTAGAACAAGTTGAAATTCAGCCCCAGAATTATGAAAAAGTTATTCACAGCTTAGAAAAATTCATCACAGAATTTAGCCAGCAGCAACGAGATATTATCCACGTTCATGAACAATCTTTGCACAATCAAACGGAGTACACAAAGGCATTTTCTCAATTAATGCAACAACAGTATTCATTATTTCCCAATAATGAAGTTACACAGCATCAATCAGAAACTCAACAATTAGCAATTTCCAGTTCTGAACGGAATATGATCCGGTTTCATGATCATCAAGGTGATACTCTCCGCATTCATGAAAAATATCTCAAATATCAACAGGAATATACCCAGCATTATTTTCAACTTCTGCAACAACATTATCATTTATTGACTTCAGAAAATAGAGTCATCAATTATGTAAATAATCCTCAACCTGCTAATTTTGCAGTTAAAGAACCTGTGTTTTCTCCCCAAGTTTCCGAGGAATTAGAGAATGATCAAAAAACCATTACTGTAGTTCCCAAAATCCCCATTAATATAGATAAAGCTACCCTGAGTCAAACTCTGCTAAACGTTGTCAGTGAAAAAACAGGCTACCCAGTAGAAATGTTAGAACTGTCAATGGACATGGAAGCAGATTTGGGAATTGATTCTATCAAACGGGTAGAAATTTTGGGAGGATTATTAGAAATATATCCTGATTTACCTAAACCTAATCCCGAAGAATTGGGAGAATTAAGAACCTTGGAACAAATTGCCGAATATATGCAAACTTTAGTTCCAGATATCTTGAGTCAACAGGTAGAAGTATCAACAGCAACTATTACGACAGAGGTATTGGTAGAAGTTCCCCACCCGGAATTAATAACATCAATTTCTGAAGTTGAAGAACAGAAATTAGCAGTAGAAATTCCTGAAGATATAAGCGATATTCTCCTTACAGTTGTGAGCGAAAAAACTGGTTATCCAGTAGAAATGCTGGAACTGTCAATGGATATGGAAGCAGATTTGGGAATTGATTCTATCAAACGAGTAGAAATTTTAGGAGGATTATTAGAAATATATCCTGACTTACCTAAACCCAACCCTGAAGAAATTGGAGAATTGAGAACTTTGGGCGAAATTGCCAATTATATGCAGCAGCAGGCACAGGGAATTGATAAGTTATTAACTGAAGACATAGTAGAGATCATAACAACTCAATCTCATCAAAATATCCGCCGCAGTATCGCAAAATTACAGCAACTTCCCACACCAGATAGTTTAGAATTTTCTCTTCTTGAAAACCACATTGCATTAATAACTGATGATGGTTCTTCTACTACTGAAAAATTAGCAGAGTCTTTAACAGGTAAAGGTTGGAAAACTGTAGTTTTAACTTTTCCTGGGATTGAGTCAACTGTCAGCAAAGAAATTAATAGAGTAGTTTTAACTGATTGGAATGAAGACAGTTTACAACAACAGTTAAAACAGATTGCTGATAATTATGGTACTGTAGCTGCATTTATTCATCTTCACCCAGTCACACCATTAGAAATAGATAAATCTATTCTTCTTCATGTTTTCTTAATCGCTAAATACCTGAAAGAATCACTCAACCAAGCTGCAAAATTTGGACGTAGTTGTTTTATTAACGTTGCGCGTTTAGATGGAGAATTTGGATTAGGAGAAACACATAACTTTAGTGCAATTGCAGGAGGATTATTCGGACTTAGTAAGAGTATTAATCAAGAATGGGAAAATGTATTTTGTCGTTCCCTAGACTTAAATCCTGACTTAGATCCAGAAACATCTGTAAAACATATCCTCGCTGAAATACATGATCCAAATTTGTTAATTCAAGAAGTAGGATATAGCAGCAAAGGTAGAGTCAATTTAATTGCAGATTTCACCCCATTACCAACTACCAATTCTCCCAGAGAAATTAGCAAAGATCAAGTATTTCTAGTTAGTGGTGGTGCCAAAGGAATCACAGCCCAATGTGTAATTAAAATTGCTCAACAATATCAATGCAAATTTATCCTTTTAGGGCGTTCTAGTCCAGAACCTGAACCAGTTTGGACGGAAAATTGCCAAAATGAAGCCGAATTAAAACAGCGAATTTTAGAAAACTTCCAAGCCCAAGGGGAAAAAGCAACACCCATAATGGTGCAGAAAAAGTATCAAGTCATTTCCTCACAGCGAGAAATCCAAAATACTCTCAAAGCTATTCAAGAAGCCGGAGGAGAAGCAGAATATCTGAGTGCAGATATTACAGATACCGGATTATTAGAATCAAAACTGGCAGATGTAATTGCCCGTTTTGGGGCGATAACTGGCATAATTCATGGTGCAGGAAACTTAGCTGATAAACGCATTGAAAAAAAATCAATTCAGGATTTTGAAACTGTTTATACAGCTAAAGTTAAAGGTTTAGAAAATCTTCTACACTGTGTACCACCAAGTCAATTGCAATATTTGGTTTTGTTTTCTTCCGTAGTGGGATTTTATGGCAATGTGGGACAATCAGATTATGCCATAGCTAATGAAATTCTCAATAAATCTGCCCATTTAATTAAACACAATTACCCTAATTGTCATGTCATGGCTATCAATTGGGGCCCTTGGGAAAGTGGTATGGTATCAACAGAATTAAAGAAAGCTTTTGCAGAAAGAGGAATTGAGGTTATTCCCGTAGAAACAGGAACGCAAATATTAATTGATGAACTAACAACCGCTAATCAAGATACAGTTCAGTTAGTGATTGGTAGTCCCTTAATTTATGTTCCTTCAACTTTATCCAATGAGTTGAAAACCTATCGGATTAAACGCCAATTAACATTAGCAGAAAATCCATTTTTACAGGATCATATTATTGCCAGTCGTCCCGTACTTCCCGCTACCTGTGGGTTATTATGGATGACTAATGCTTGTGAACAACTCTATCCTGGATTTACAGCCTTTAGTTCTCTAGATTTTAAAGTTTTAAAAGGCATAGTTTTTGAGGAAAATTCAGCAAATGAATATATTTTAGAAATTCAAGAACTTGCGAAACATGAAAATCAGGAAATAGAATTTGCTGCTAAGATTAGTAGTAAGACACCAGACGGAAAAACTCGATATCATTTCAGCACAAATCTCATTCTCAAACGAGAAATTCCCACACTTCCAAATTACGGAAGTTTGAACTTTAATCAAGATGAAAACTTCTTGAAAACTAATCAAGAATTGTATCAAGTAACTGCTTCTAGCTTATTTCATGGAGTCACCTTTCAAGGGGTAAAATCAGTTCTGAATACCAGCCCTAGTCAGATAACTATTGAATGTTATTTACCAGAACCAACAGCACAGCAACAGGGACAGTTTCCAGTGCAAACATTTAATCCCTACATAGCAGATGTCCAGATTCATTCACTCTGGATTTGGACACAACACTTTCATCAAGTTGGATGTTTACCATCAGAAATTAAGAACTTTGAACAATTTGCAAAAGTTCCTTTTGGAGAAACATTTTATGTGACTTGTGAAGTCCAATTAAAAACAGAATCATCAGTAACTACAGATGTGATTACCTATAATCGTCAAGGACAAATTTATAATCGCATGATTGGCGCAAAAGGAACAATTCTACCGAATCAAATAGCCAAATACTAAGTAGGTTGGCGTTAAAAATTGTCGTTGGGGCAAGGGAACAGGGAACAGGGAACAGGAAGAGAGTTTTGGGCGATTTTACTTTTCTTCACATACATTTAAATTTTTCTGTTCACCTATTTAGATGTTTTTACCTGTAGGGGTAATTCATGAATTACCCCTACTCTTATTTCTTTTGTGTCCTCTGTGAACTCTGTGGTTCGTTTCTTAAAAAGGGATAATGATCATGACGGTAATCTCACAAAATCAAAAGTTAGCAATTGTCGGTATGGATTGTTTTGTTAATAATTCACCAACATTAAATAAATTTGAACGCCTGATTTATGAAAGCAAACAAAATTCAATTACATCTCCAGATTATCAACAGACTCCACTAAGTCGAGAAATGATCAATTCTGCGCTGAAAGATGCTCAAATTCAACCAGAAACAAAAATAGCTTTAATCATCATTTCTCCTACAGAAGATTCCGCCAAATTAGCTAATTATATTTCTGCGGAATTAGCATTTTTTGCGGAAGAGAAGTCTATTTTATCAGCTTTGGATGTCAGTCAAAAATTATTAACTACCCAGCAAGTTGAAGCTGTTTTAATTGTAGGGATAGATGAAAACTACTCTATAGAAATTAATACAGGTGTATATACTTTCAGTTATGACGAAAACGCCAAAGATACAATTAAAACAGCAGGTGCAGCCGCAGTAGTATTACAACTGCATGAAACAGCCAAGCAACAGAATCATTGCATCTATGCAGTTATTGATGGGTTGAGTGTGGTGAAACATTCTCCAAATCACCCAGAAACTGTTACCCAATCTTGTCAGGAAGCATTTCAAATAGCAGATGTTAAAGCCGCAGATATTGGTTATTTGGAAGTTGTTGCTAGTGGGATTCCCGACGCAGATACAGCCGAAATTCAAGGTTTAATATCAGCCTATCACACAGGGGCAGAAAATCTTAGTTGTGGCATTGGTAGCGTTAAAGCTAATATTGGCAACACACAAGCCACAGCCGGACTATTTAGCCTTATCAAAACCGCACTTTGT
This sequence comes from Dolichospermum sp. ST_sed8, assembly GCA_028658405.1. GTDB lineage: Bacteria > Cyanobacteriota > Cyanobacteriia > Cyanobacteriales > Nostocaceae > Dolichospermum. The sequence goes on from JAKOGY010000051.1 coordinate 13,794, forward strand.
CTATATCATCGTTATATTCCTGGTGTTCCCCAATGGTCCAATCCTAAACAGCCAGAAATTTGGCGCGGAAGTCCCTTTTATGTAGCAGTAGAATCAAAGCCTTGGTTTTTAGAACCAGGTGCGATTAAAAGAGTCGCTGCGGTCAATCTGATAGCAGAAGATAATATTTATGGACATTTAATTTTGTCAGAAGAAATCAGCCAAGTAGAACGCAGTAATCAGTATTTAGCAGAAATGCCTTATTATTTATTTCCCATTGCGGCTGATGATCGTGCTTCTTTATTAACACAAATTACCACACTTCAACAAAATCTAACAGATATTTTTTCACTTTCTCAACTTGCTAGTGATTATTTCCAAAAATATCAGCAATATCAACAATCAACTTACGCTTTAGCCATTCTCGCACGACATCCAGAAGAATTAAAAAAAGAAATTGAAAGGGCAATTCAGGGAGTAAAAATTGCTTTCGCTACTGGCAAAGATTGGCAAACTCCCCTTGGTAGTTATTTCACAGTTAATCCCCAAGGAAAAAAAGGTCATGTTGCTTTTGTCTATCCTGGTTCTTTTACTTCTTATATAGGACTAGGCAGAAATATCTTCCGGCTTTTTCCTCAACTATATGATGATGTTGTGATTAGAAGTGTTTATAATCGAGTTGCCAACATTGAAAAAATTCTCTATCCTCGGAGTATCAACAAATTATCCAGAAGACAACTAGAAAGTATAGAACAAACATTAATAGATGATCCAGTTTCTATGCTGGAATCAGAAGTTGGTATTGCCGGATTAATGACAGCAATTCTTAAAAACTACTTCCAGGTTCAATCACCTTATGCTTTTGGTTATAGCCTTGGTGAAACTAGCATGATGTTATCCCAAGGTATCTGGACTAGCTTTAAAAGTACCAGTGATTATTTGAACTCATCCCAACTATTTAAAACCCAGCTATCTGGTCCTAAAAATGCAGTTCGTCAGCATTGGGGATTACCTTTGATTTATGAAGGTAAAAGCGAAGAATTTTGGAGTAACTACATTTTAATATGTTCACCTTCAGAAGTACGAGAAGTTCTGAAACATGAAGACCGGGTTTATATGCCTTTAATTAACACACCCGAAGAAGTAGTTATTGCTGGTGAAACCAAAGCTTGCCAAAGAGTTATTGAAACCTTAAAATGTGATGCTTTTCCCACATCAATCAATCATGTAATTCATTGTGAACCAATGCAATCTGAATATGATGAGCTAGTGAAAGTTAATACCTTGCCAACTCAATCAAATTCAGCCACAATTTTTTATTCTGCTGCTAAATATTCACCAATTAACATTGATAGTCATTTAATTGGCAAAAATATTGCTACAGCCCTTTGTCACCAACTTGATTTTCCTCGCTTAGTGAATCATGTCTATGATGATAATATCCGCATCTTTATTGAAGTCGGTGTTGGTGGTAACTGTAGCCGTTGGATTAGTGAAATTCTCAAACATAAACAACATCTGACTGTATCTGTAAATAGAAGAGGTGTAGATGATCATACCTCTATTATCAAAGCCTTAGCCAAGCTATTTAGTCACAGAGTAGAGTTGGATTTATCACCTTTATATTCTCTGCCGAATATTAAGATTGATCAAGATATTACATACAAAAATGACTCATTTTTGCAAAATAATTCTTTGTTAAATTATGAACGCAAAATGAAATCTATTCCTCATTATCAAAGTTTAAATGATAATAATACCCGCCTAGCTAAAGCACACGGCTTTTTATTACAGTCCCGGCAAACATCACTTCAACAACTTAGTCTCTTTCTTCAGCAGCAATTAGATTTGTACAAAAGAATGGTAATAGAAGCGAAAAAGATCAAATAAGTAGTAGGGTGGGCAATGCCCACCAAACCCGTCTAAAGTATTCCCACTCAATTCATAAAAACCAGAGGTTAAATAACGTGTTTAATTCAGAAAATACCTTGAATAAACATCAACAACTACTCAGATTTTCTTCTTCAATGAATAACAATTATCAAGGATGGCAAGGCGATTTAGATACTGTGTCTTTTGATGCAGGAAATATTAAAAATAAACTGATGAATTTAAATTCACCTTGTTATATTCTGAATAAAGAAGGACAAATTGGTATTAGCAATCAAGGCAGTTTATCATATAGTGCTAATGGTAAAACTCAGCAGCTAGAAATGGTTTTAACTGTTCCTGCTATCGGATTTCATCAATTAGGTAATCCAAGTTTTTTAGAGTTTTATGGCGTAAAATATGCCTATATGACTGGAGCAATGGCTCAAGGTATTGCATCTGAAGAAATGGTAATTGCCCTGGGTAAAGCCAACATTTTAAGCTCCTTTGGTGCAGGAGGTTTATCACCTGCCCGGATAGAAACAGCAATTCACAAAATCAAACAAGCTTTACATCACAAATCCTTTGCTTTTAACTTACTTCATAGTCCTAGTGAACCCGCTATTGAACGTCGTTCAATTGATTTGTATCTACAGCATCAAATTAGAATAATTGAAGCCTCAGCATTCTTAGATTTAAGTGACAATATAGTCTACTATCGAGCCGCTGGACTGAGTTTAAATTCAGCAAATGAAATCGAAATCAAAAATAAAATCATCGCTAAAGTTTCCCGTCGAGAAGTTGCCATTAAATTTCTCGAACCCGCACCCACAAAAATTCTTAACCAATTAGTTCAACAAGGATTAATTACCGAATTGCAAGCTAATCTTGCCGCTAAAATTCCTATGGCTGATGATATTACCGTAGAAGCCGATTCAGGAGGACATACAGATAATCGTCCCTTAGTTTGTTTATTGCCTTCTATCTTAGAATTAAGAGACGAAATTCAACGCAAATATGGTTATGAACAACCTGTCAGAATCGGTGTAGCTGGGGGAATTTCTACACCTCAATCAGCACTAGCTGCTTTAATGATGGGTGCGGCTTATATTGTTACCGGTTCTATTAATCAATCTTGCATTGAAGCCGGAACTTCTGAACATACTAAAAAGCTCCTAGCTGAAGCAGAAATGACTGATGTAATGATGGCTCCAGCGGCTGATATGTTTGAAATGGGCGTAAAATTGCAAGTTCTGAAACGAGGAACTCTCTTCCCCCTCCGCGCTCAAAAATTAGGAGAATTATATAAAAATTATAATTCATTTGCTGAAATTCCCCCAGATGAAATAGAAAAATTAGAAAAACAAATTCTGCGAAAAACAATTGCCGAAATTTGGCAAGAAACATCAAATTATTTATCTCAACGTAACCCCGAAAAATTAAGTAAAGCAGCCAACAATCCTAAATTAAAAATGGCACTGATATTTCGCTGGTATTTAGGATTATCTTCCCGGTGGTCAAATACTGGAGAAAAAGGTCGAGAAATTGATTATCAAATTTGGTGTGGACCAGCAATGGGAAGCTTTAATAATTGGGTACGTAATTCTTATTTAGCTGATATCAAAAATCGTCGAGTAGTTGATATAGCTGATCAAATTATGACAGGAGCAGCATATTTATATCGGATTCAAAACTTAAAAATTCAAGGGTTACAAATGCCCGAAGAATTTAGTCAATATCATCCAGTATATAACAATCCTATTTGATTTGTGAAATAATCTATGGTGGGCAATGCCCACCCTACAAATTATTTAGTAGAGTGGGCATAAGGCACCACAAATTAATTAGTAGAGTGGGCATAAGGCACCACAAATTATTTAGTAGGGTGGGCATACGACACCACAAATTATTTAGTAGGGTGGGCAATGCCCACCACAAGTTAATTAATAAATAAGTAGATTGATTTAAGCAACAACGCAACATAAAAATTAATTATCTATCTTCATAAATATGACTATAAATAGAAAATTAGGCCAGCTAGAAGAAACAATGGAAATCCTGAATCAACGAGCTAAAACATGGAACTTAGTTACCATTAGCCGGATTCAAGGAAATATTCAAGAAACAATTCTCAGACAGTCTTTAGATATTATTCAGTATCGTCATCCTGCGCTTAATTCTCACATTATTAACTCTAAAAAATCTTACTATTATCAGTCTAAAGATACAGGAAAACTTCCTTTACAAGTTGTTAATATTAGAGAAAGTCAGGAATGGGAAGCAGTTGTTAACGCAGAAATGAATCAGGTAATTGATAGTAATAAATACCTGCTGCGAGTCGTACTTGTAAAAATATTAAATCAGCAGAATATCAATTATCTAATTACAACTACACATCATGCTATCACCGACGGTTTATCAAGCATCCAACTTCACTCAGAAATTCTCACTTATTATCAAAAAATTACCGCAGGTAAATCTATTCCAGCAGTTACTACTTTAGAAGCACTTCCACCAATTGAAAAACTATTACCTACATGGACAAATAGTTTTAAAAGCAAACTAGGTAGAATTGCTTTATTATTAGATCTCGCATTTCAAAAATACTGGAATCAACCAAAAACATTAGGAGTAGAAAAATATGTTCCCATTTCTGTGCGTCGTTGCGAAATCATTCATAGACAACTTAGCGAAGAATCAACACAACAGTTTATTCAACAATGCAGACAAGAAAATACTACAGTACAAAGTGCTTTATGTGCGGTACTAATGTTAACAGTATCTAAACAACTGACCAAAAGCCATGAAGATAATATTCGAGTTAGTTGTTTATCATATCTTGATTTAAGAAGACGGTTACAACCAGAAATTAGTGAAGAAAATATGACGGTTTTAGCAGCGTCTTTACTAGGATTTTATAGCATTACCAATAATATAGCTTTTTGGGAATTAGCGCGAAAAGTCAAACATAATCTGAATACGAAAATTAAAAAAGGAGAAATTTTTCAAATGATATTTCTCGCTAAACAGTTGATAAATTTTTCTTTGCTATTCCCCAATCAAGTATCTGCTACAGTTTCAGTTTCCAATGTTGGTAAAGTCAATATTCCCCATACTTATGGTGAATTAGAACTAGAAGAAATCAGTTTTGTTGGTTCTCATGGGTTATATGCAGGGATGTTTATTGTTCATGCTGCTACCTTCCAAGAAAAAATGACCCTAAACTTTGTCTTTTCACAACCTTCACTTAATCGCTCCACCATGGAAAAACTTGTTGATAATTGTATCGCTTATATTATGGAAATTTCATCTCATTACTTAATACCGGGAGGTACATAAATGAATAATCAGCTCTCTAATTTTCAACCTGATAACCAAGATAACGCTACTAAAATTCAAGCTTGGTTAGTTTCCGAAATTTCCTCTTTACTGGGAGTTAATCCAGAAGAAATAAATATTCGTGAACCTTTAGATAGTTACGGTTTAGACTCAGCACAAACCATAGTTATCGCCAGTAAAGCCGAAAAATTTTTGGGATTTAAATTATCACTTATCCACCTTTGGTATTATCCCACCATTGAAGAACTTTCTTTCAGACTATCTGAAGAATTAGAAAATTCTCAGTCAGAAATTATCCAGATATAACCTCTACACACTCTGTTTAATTACTGACAAACCAGTTTTTCCTCCTTGATTATTGGGACACTTCGCTAGATTAGGACAACCCTAATTCAGCTAGGTGTCCTCTTTCCTAACTTCTTATTTTTAAATAGGGAAAATTTTATTATGAACGCAGCGGAAATTTTAGCAAAACTCACTCAACAAGGTGTACTATTTTGGGCAGAAAATAGCAAACTTAATATTCGTTCTCCCAAAGGAGTCATTACTCCAGAAATACAAATAGAAATAGCCACATACAAAGAAGATATTTTAGCATTAATTCAAGAAATGAATGTTACTAGTAACTATGGTTATGAACCTTTAATTCAAGGCATTAGTTTACAAACTATTGGTAAATTAGTTGGTGGCTTTTCTGGAGAATCACCCACAGGATATCAACCGCCAATTATTAATCCTAAGTTCATGGCTGAAAATTTAAAAGTTACCTTTAGACCTTTACCTGATAATTACCATAATCAAGTTATTGTGAGATTTCGGCAACAATTAATGTTCTATCTTCAAAAGCACGGAGTGAAGGTAATTCCCTGGAAAGAAGCTACAACTGAATTAAAACATACTATTAAAATTCCCATTATCAATTTGCACAAATCTTTAAAAATGCAAGGAGTTAGAGCAGATATTGATGCTGTTATAGATGTAGAAAGACCAAATTCATGGTTAAGAAAATTAGGAATATTTGTCGCTGAAACTTGGTATAAGTTATCTTATACATGGCTAAAAGAAAAACAACAAATGTCTGTTATCCAAATTGCAAAATTAAGTAGTTGGGCTGAAGATCACGCGGCTAAATATGTGGAAGACCCCACGAATACACAAGTAGTAATTCTGACAGATATAGATAATGAATTTGTTAATCCACTCACACCCTATCCAGAAAAAATTCGCATTGGCATAAATACACTAGTTAAAACTTTCTCAGAAATTGTCATTGGTGTATCCAATGAAAAGTTTTCTATTTTGAATATGAATCTCTCTGATTCTAAGTTTGCTCACAATGAAATTGAAGACTTTGCCTTAAAATCACTTATTCCTAAAGTATTTGTGCCGATTACTCCACTATTAATTAGTCGCTTTGAACTAGGAGAATATAATCCTCATTTATCAAACTATGCTGGTAAATTAGTAAAATTAGGGCAAGAATTAGCATCTACAGGTTTATTTCCGGCTGGGTTTAAATTAGATGAAGTTATTAAAAGAAAATCCCATAGAGATATTGTTGATGTCATTGTCAATGGCAGAACAGGAGTATCTTATGGTTTTGTTGCTTATGCCGAACCTCCTCATTATATAGGTAAACCAGAAATCACGATTGATGAATGGGAAAATTTATTACCTGTAGTGGGATTTAGTAGTCATGAACTTCGCCAAAATGAACAAGGTAGACGTTATATCCAATTAAACATCAACACCGAAAATAGATTTAAGCAAATACCTGATATTTGGTTAGTGAGTTCTCGTTCTGGTGCAAATAAAACAGATTTAAATATTGATTCTGATATTTTGCGGATTGGTTTACAAGATAAATTACATCTGCAATTACCATTAGGAAGTAATGCAAAAAAAGCAGATATTAAACCTTCCTATGATATCTATGTCATGTTAGCTATTAGTTTAGCTGCGGCTTTATATACACCAGAATTAATAGCCAATGGAGCGCCAATAGTTCACTTTCATGGTTATCCTGCTTTTGATTGGTTTCAAGAAAATGAATATTGTGTTGGTGTAAATAATCCTTCTGTTCCCTGCGGTACGTATGAATCAGGAGTTTTCAATTTTCTAGGAATTGCTGATTTAGGTGAGCAAATAATTAATGATGTCAATTTAATTAGCTTAGTAGAACCCGATCATGGTACAAATTTTATTGCCAGCGATTTAGAGTATTTAGTAAATAGATTAAAATCCGGGTGCGTAACTGGACAAATTGAATTAGGTGGAAAAAATTTCCCTTCTCTGAAAAATCGCTAACAAGATCCCCGACTTCTTGAAGAAGTCGGGGATCTGGGGGGATCTGACTCTGGTAAATAAGCAACGCATTTATCTTACAATATATACATAATATACATAAAGCAGAAAGACTAAAGACATGAAATTCCTAAGAACAGACGTTGAGATTACTGACGAGAACAGAGATTCGCTTAAAATATCGGATCTAAAGGAGTTTGAGTTAAAGTTTTTCTGTCCCAGTAAGGCGGGCTATCTACTCAGGTTTACGAAAGCTTGGGATGTAGCAAATGTAGCGGGACGGAAAGACGATCTCGATGTACTTTACGTTACAACGCGACTAGCGCAAAAGATCATTGATCTCATTGTGGAGGAACTCGACTACGATGACATGACAACAGAGGAACTTCACCTTTACGAAAAGGAGCAGGATTGCTTCTTCTCGTCGCTTTTTTTATTAGGAAGTGGAATTAAGATATTAAATACCCAACTTCTTGAAAAAGTCGGGTATCTATCGATCTATCTATGTATCTGACTAAAAATTACCGAAAAAGTCATACAGTACAAGACTTTTACACCTGAACTACTTATGCCGGCTGGATAAATGTCCATCTTTGCGCCGTTGGCAGAGAATTGTGGCAGGATGGAAAGAAGCTTGTGCAACATCACAGACTCAACAGGGTGTTCGCATGAGAAACTGTCAAGGAGATCGTTAGTTTTGCACTGTCAACGAAAATTTTAGCGGAAGGGATATACCATCCGCTGAATGTTAAGTTAATAGCAGAACAAGTTATAGCGGTTGATTAGTTGCATGAAAACATACAGTTATCATAAAACTTATCTAGCTTCATGACTTTTAAGCCTGTTCTCTATTCCCGGCTACATATACTCCCCACCTTGACTAGGAAATGAATCCAGAAAACTCAGAAACTTACATAAATCATCCAACTTGGGGTTTACTCTATAGGATCTGTATGGTGGATGAGAACCAGGATCTGTTTACCACACTCTATGCCCAACGCTTGTTTTTTCTAGTTACAAGTGAACTAAAAGTCCTGAAATTTCAGCCAATTGGCCGGACTGAAGCCAGAATGATGCTAGAAAATCGCTTACGGACTTTACGCCGTAGTGGTAACTCTCAGGAGTACGAGCAACTTCAAGGTGTTTTCCAGCGTACATTCCAATGAGTAGTTTAATTAGCGATCGCTTCGCTCACATTCACGCCTCACTCCCACCTACAGTGAGGTTGATTGCTGTGACAAAAAGAGTATCCACGGAATTAATGCGGGAAGCATACACCGCAGGAATTCGTGATTTTGCCGAAAGTCGCATCCAAGAAACTGCCAGTAAACAAGCCGAATTACAAGATTTATCGGATATTACCTGGCACTTAATTGGAAATCTCCAAACTAATAAGGCCAGAAAAGCCTTAGAGCTATTTCAATGGATTCACTCCGTTGATAACTTGCCGCTGGCACAACGCTTGAATACTCTAGCGCAAGAACTAGGAGTGACTCCGAATGTATGCTTACAGGTCAAAATTCTCCCCGACGCAAATAAATCTGGTTGGATGGTTCCAGAATTATTTGCTGACTTGGCAGCACTCAACCAATGTCAAAATTTACAAATTCAAGGTTTAATGACAATTCCGCCGCAAGGATTGACGGATGGAGAAATCTTGAATGTATTTAATAGTACGTATGAATTATCACAAACCATCCAATCACAAAATTGGCCAAATATTACAATGCAGCAGTTATCAATGGGTATGTCTGGGGATTACCAATTGGCAGTGCAAGCCGGGGCAACGATGGTAAGATTAGGTACAATTTTGTTTGGTCAACGAGCTTAGATATGGCTGTAGCAGTGCTTCTGGACAGCATAATAGACAATCATTTGAGAATTTATTTTGTCAACTATTGATAATTGTCAAAAAATAGAATAATCTCATAAGTAGTGCTTAATTGCCAAGAGGGGTCTGACCACCTTTATTTTTAATGATCATTAGGATACAATTTTAACTTAATGTTACAGATTCGTTAATGTGCAGGCATTAAGATGAATATCTGTTAGGAATTAGTGATTTGTACTAAAGACTAAAATCAGTAGTACAATTGCTACGTCAAACATCTACTATAGTTACGACTACTGCCTACAAGTAACTTTCATATAACTTACTAGCTAGTCAGGACAATTAGGGGAACTTAAATCTGGGAGCGTACAACATGAGCAATATATTTTCTAAACTCAGGGATTTTGTCGGGTTGAATGAGCAAGTAGAATACGAATACTACGAAGAAGAAGCTGATACAGCCGATAATTATCAGAATATCTACCAACAAGAAAATCCTCAACCAGCCCCACAGGAAACCACTCCCACCAATCGGCGTTGGCGGGAAAATCCACCTACCACTACAGAAGAAGTAGCACCAACAGTATCCAAACCTATGAGTAATGTTATTGGTATGCCAGGCGCAATTAATGGAATCTCTGAAGTTCTAGTTCTCGAACCTCGCACATTTGAAGAAATGCCCCAAGCAATTCAAGCATTGCGCGAACGCAAATCAGTAGTATTAAACTTGACTATTATGGACCCCGATCAAGCTCAACGTGCAGTTGACTTTGTTGCTGGTGGTACTTATGCCCTAGACGGACATCAAGAACGAATTGGTGAAAGCATCTTCTTGTTTACTCCCAGTTGCGTGCAAGTTAGCACTCAAGGCGGTTTGATACATGAAGTACCTATTAGCCAAGCCCGTCCTGCTCGTCCCGCAGCTACCGCAGCTACTCCAACTTGGGGAAATGAACCATCTCGGATGGCACAGTAAGGCTCAATTAGTCATTAGACATTTGGTAGAAATGAAATATGCGGTTTATATAACCCTTGTAGAGACTTTCCATGGAACGTCTCTACATCTCTTTACCACCAGATATCTATTAGTATTTTTAGTATTTATTGAAAAGGATGATTAACTATTTATAATTGACCACTAACTAGTTACTAATGAAAATGAATATAAAATTTGGTTTAATTGGCGGTGGGGTAATGGGAGAAGCTCTATTATCCCGCCTGATTACAAGTGGCATTTACCAAGGATCAGAAATTATAGTCAGTGAACCCCAGGCTGAACGCCGCAGCTATTTAGAACAAAAGTATGGAGTAGCTGTCACCACAGATAATAGTCTGGTGTTAGGGGAAGCAAAAACAGCGGTGATGTTAGCAATTAAACCCCAGATATTTAGCGCTGTAGCTCAAGAATTAGCAGATATTCTCCCCAGAGAACATTTACCCCTAATCATTTCTATACTGGCGGGTGTAACTTTAAAACAATTAGAAGCCGCCTTTCCTCAAGTTCCCATAATTCGCGCTATGCCTAATACTCCCGCTACAGTAGGTGCAGGTGTAACGGCAATTTCTCTAGGTGCTTACACTCGCCCCACTCACCAACAAACAGCACAGCAGATTTTTGCCGCTGTGGGGGAAGTTGTGGAAGTACCGGAAAGCCTCATGGATGCAGTCACAGGATTATCTGGTAGTGGACCGGCTTATGTGGCATTGATGATCGAATCTTTAGCTGATGGGGGTGTGGCTGTGGGTTTACCCAGAGCGATCGCTCAACAACTAGCTGTACAAACGGTATTAGGAACAGCCACACTGATACAGGAAACAAAAATCCACCCCGCTGAACTCAAAGATAGAGTAACAAGTCCTGGTGGTACAACCATTGCCGGTGTCAGCGCCTTAGAAAAAGCCGGTTTTCGTTCCGCTATCATTGAAGCCGTAAAAGCCTCAAAAGAACGCGCTCAAGAATTGGGGAAAGGGTGATAATAACTTTTCAAGGTGACTCGAAAATCTTTTTTTCATTAAAGTTTTTATTCACCTTGAAAGGGATAGATTATGCTGCACTACAAACTTTTTCAACTACTTGTTGAGCATATCCATTATGTTCCCATGCGCCTGTTACTGCTCCAGCAATACCGACAATCAGAAAACCGAGAACAGGAATGTCTTGCAACTTTTTGAACTCAGCAATCTGGTAGCATCTACAATCCCCTGTTGATACAACTCGCGCCCAATGTTCACAATTGAAGCGATAAAGTTCATAATGCCAATTTTCGTGAAATTCTTTTACAGAAATATGCAAAGCCTGATGTATCTGTTCTCTGTGACAATGCTGTGCTTGATCCGGTTGAAAATGATTCCAATCAATAGGCCAAATTGCCAGCCTTCCAGTATCTTTTTCTCTACCAGCATGAATTGGTTCCCACGCTAGAGAATCCCAATCATTAAGTTGGATTGAGTAATGCAAAATACTATGATTGCGATGATCACGATGCTGTAGTAAGCGTCCGTAGTGTGGATGACGGAAATTACTGTCAATTAGTTCGTGAAGATTTGGCATAATTCAAAGTCAGCGTAAGAGGTGAGGTTGTTGATCCAATCTACCAGTAAAATCACAACTCATATTTACTGTTCATATACTTCACTACGATGAGCGATAGCTACAACAAATACCTGCACCACTTCATCTTCTATCGAATAGATTACAAGATTACCCGGTAAGCGTAAAGCTCAAAGGAGTTAGCAGTTTGCAGTCATGGTGAAGTATTCGGGAATCCTAAAGCCTACGGACGGATGAGTAAATGCATGAAACGTTTACAGCGTAGTGTGAGCCGGAAAATTAAAGGCTCTAATAACCTTAAAAAAGCTGTG
>JAKOGY010000510.1 GCA_028658405.1 Dolichospermum sp. ST_sed8
AGCTGTAGTTACTATATTTGGCTGAGTTCCCGATTTATTTAATCATTTGACTTGGATAGCAGCCAATATTTTTCCTAAAATATTAATGCAGAAAAATGAAATAATTGAATTTTTATCTCGTGTTAGTTACAGAATGCCAGAAATTACGAATATATTTACTGGAGTTGGGGTAGTAGTTAGAGTAGAAATAACAGGAAAGATTAATAATCAAACAGCAGTTTATTGTGCAACTTTAAGACATGAAAATACAGCAATAGCGGCTGGTTTAGGTGTTGGTAGTATTGCTCAATTATTGCTAGAAGATAAACTCAAACATCCTGGAGTTTTACCTGTAGAAGCAGTATTACCGACAGATTTATTTAAACAAAATATGCAAGAACGAGAAATTGAGATTAATTCTTTTCTCAGATTCCTTTAAAAATTATTGAAAAATTTTAGGTCTTGTAGAGAGGGTTTTGGTGGGCAATGCCCACCCTACGTATATCTTCAAAAATCAAATAGGAATCCTATATGCGGATAAAGATAGTAGAGACGTTTTTGGTAAACATCTCTACATTTTGAAGAATATGAATGTGAAATTATTTACTCACCCTCTACTAAAGCCCGATATTCATCTGCTGTCATAGCGTCCTCTATTTCAGCAGCATCATTAATACGCACTTTAATTAACCAACCGTCACGATAGGGATCATCAGCTATTTGTTCAGGATCGTTAATTAAGAATTCATTCCTTTCTATAACTGTACCGCTGATTGGTGACTTCAGTTCTTCTACTGCTTTTACTGATTCAACTGTGCCAAATTTGTCTCCTAAATTAATAGCATCACTAATGTCTGGCAATTCCAAAAAGACAATATCACCTAATTGATCAACAGCAAATTCAGAAATACCGATAGTAGCAATGTCGCCATCTAGACGAACATATTCATGAGAATCTAAGTAGCGCAAATCCTGGGGATATTCAAAAGACATATCACTTTCTCTTCTACGTTAAAAAAATAGTGTTACAAGAGTAACCTAAAACAAATTATTTCTCAAAAACCACCAGAGGAACACGGGAAGGTTGGGAGCTTCGCGTCTTCAGACCTAAGGGGAAAACCGACAAATGCCGAATTTATTCGCCTTCAATATTATGGTATGATTGAGTTGTCAGTACAAGACATAA
>JAKOGY010000511.1 GCA_028658405.1 Dolichospermum sp. ST_sed8
CATAGTCAGCATCTATGATATCTTGTTGGGCTGTGGTGGTGAAGCTTTCGTTATCGTTAAGGTCAGTTACTCCAATGGTTAATTGTTTCTCAAAAAATAACTCCCCTTGGTCTGTGGTTCTAACTCTAATGCTGTAACTGTTTTTGGCTTCAAAGTCAAATACAAAGTTGGTTTTAAGTTGATTATTGGTAATAGTGAATAAACTATTATCCGTTGCACCTTCCCCAGTGACTAAACTATAAGTAAAGGTGTTTGCTGTATCTGGGTCTGTGGTGGAAAGATTACCAACTACTGTACCAATAATTTGGTTTTCCGCAACGGTGCTGGTAGAGAGTGTTAAGTTGGTAGGGGCTTGGTTAGTAAATTCACTCACATTAATAATCTTTAAACCACCGTGAGCATCAGCAACATAAGCGTAGTTACCCACTACTTGCACACCAAAAGCATTGCCAGAAGTATCATAATTGCCCTTGAGGGTGGGGGTTGTGGGGTTGCTAATATCAATTATTTGTAGTCCTGAATCACCATCAGCTACGTAAGCATAGTTACCGACTACTTGCACACCAAAAGCCCGGTCAGATGTATCATAATTGCCTTTGAGGATGGGGGTTGTGGGGTTGCTTATGTCAATGATTTGTAGTCCTGATTCATCATCAGCTACATAAGCATAGTTACCCACTACTTGCACACCTAAAGCCACGCCTGATGTATCATAATTGCCCTTGATGGTGGGAGTTGTGGGGTTGCTAATATCAACTATTTGTAGTCCTGAATCTCTATCAGCTACATAAGCATAGTTACCCACTACTTGCACACCATAAGCATAGCCAGAAGTATCATAATTGCCCTTGAGGGTGGGGGTTGTGGGGTTGCTAATATCAATTATTTGTAGTCCTGAATCACCATCAGCCACATAAGCATAGTTACCCACTACTTGCACACCATAAGCATAGCTAGATGTATCATAATTGCCCTTGAGGGTGGGGGTTGTGGGGTTGCTTATGTCTATGATTTGTAGTCCTGAATCAGCATCAGCTACATAAGCGTAGCTACCCACTACTTGCACACCTAAAGCCACGCCTGATGTATCATAATTGCCCTTGAGGGTGGGGGTTGTGGGGTTGCTTATGTCTATTATTTGTAG
>JAKOGY010000512.1 GCA_028658405.1 Dolichospermum sp. ST_sed8
AGCAGTTGTCTTTACAACTATTCGATTAAGAATCCCCGTGTCTTTAGACCGGGGAGTGTCAACAATGCAGTGCAAACAGAGGGCAATTCGGGCAATAAAGCCTTTACTTTCACAAAATGTGGGAGAGGGAACAGATACCATTCGATCTAGTGTTACTTTTACCATTGCCACCTTACCCAATATCGAAAACCTGACATTAACAGGAACAACCGCAATTAACGGTACAGGGAATACTGGTAATAACCTCATCATAGGTAACACTGCTAATAACATCCTCATGGGTGGTTTAGGTGACGACAACCTCAATGGTGGTGCAGGTATTGATATCCTAATCGGTGGTTTAGGCAACGATATCTATGTTGTGGATACCACCACTGACATCATTAGCGAAAATGTGGGAGAGGGAACAGATACTATTCAATCTAGTGTTACTTACACTATTGCGGCTCTTGCTAACGTTGAAAACCTGACTTTGACAGGAACAGCAGCGATTAAAGGGACTGGTAATAATGGTAATAACATCATCATAGGTAACAGTGCTAATAACATCCTTAACGGTGGCTTAGGTAAGGACAGCCTCAATGGTGGTGCAGGTATTGATCGTTTTGACTACCGTAATTTAGCTGATTCCGTTTTCAGTAGCTTTGATGTGATTACGGATTTTAATGCTAATGTTAGTAATGATTTATTCCTTGTTTCTACTGCACGAGCCGGATTTGTGAATGTGGGAGCAGTTAATACCCTGGATGCTGCTGGTATAGCTGTTTTACGCAAGATTCATAACCCGCCGGGGAATGAATTCCCTGTCTAATAACAAAAGTCATCTAAAGATGACTAAAAATCCGAACATATCCCCAGTTTACTTGAGTAAACTTTGGTTATTAGCCCGGAAATTCATTTCTGGGCGGGTGTGGAAGCCAATAGATAAGCAATTTCTAGCCTAAGCATTCGACTGACTCACGGCAATATTGACACCTTTGAGCATTGCTAAACCCTTAGGGACTTCCAATTAAAAAAATACCCAAAAATTTCTTGTAGTGCGGGCCGAAAAGTCCCTTAATCATCAAGGACTGGCAGGATGCCCATCCCACAAAATTGGGTAATTTATTTTTTGGTGTT
>JAKOGY010000513.1 GCA_028658405.1 Dolichospermum sp. ST_sed8
CAGAGCATGGTTGGACACAGAGAAAACTCTAGTGAATCTTGGAAGACGTTGCCCTGGAAGAAATTCCGCCGTGACCTATTCCGCCTACAAAAACGAGTGTACAAAGCGGTTCAAGTTGGAGACAAGCCCAAAGCTAAGTCCCTACAAAAGCTGATTCTGAAATCAACCGCAGCAAGATTATTGGCTATCCGTCAAGTATCACAGCTAAACGCTGGGAAAAAGACCGCAGGAATAGACGGCAAAAAGTCCCTTAACTATAAGGAACGCTTTGAGCTTAATGAACTGCTAAAAGCATCCGTTAGCAACTGGAAACACCAGGGGCTAAGAGAAATACCCATCCCCAAAAAGGACGGTACTACCAGGATGCTAAAAATCCCCACTATTGCTGATAGGGCTTATCAATGCCTTATCAAATACGCATTAGAACCAGCACACGAAGCAACATTCCACGCCAGAAGCTACGGATTTAGGACAGGACGTTCAGCGCATGACGCACAGAAAATCTTGTTCATCAACCTAAGCTCTATCGCCAACGGAATAGATAAACGAGTTATAGAACTCGATATCGAAAAATGTTTCGATAGGATAAACCACACCGCTATCATGGATAAACTCATCGCTCCTTATAGCATAAGACAGGGAATATTCCGCTGTCTCAAAGCCGGAGTTAATCCAGAGTTTCCCGAACAAGGGACACCTCAAGGTGGGGTAGTAAGTCCACTATTAGCAAACATCGCCTTAAACGGTATCGAAAGTATCCATACATATAAAGATGCCGGAGGGTCAATAAGAGAACCATCAATCCGTTATGCGGATGACATGGTGATAATACTCAGACCTCAAGACGATGCTACCGAAATACTTGACAAAATAAGTCAGTTCCTAGCAGAGCGGGGAATGAAAGTCAGTGAGAAAAAGACAAAGCTAACCGCCGCGACAGATGGGTTTGATTTCCTCGGCTGGCACTTCAAAGTCCAGAAAAACGGGAAGTTTAGATGCGTTCCATCAGTGGACAACTTTAAATCTTTTCGCAAGAAAGTAAAACACATCGTCAACAACTCGAATTATGGTGCTAC
>JAKOGY010000514.1 GCA_028658405.1 Dolichospermum sp. ST_sed8
CGAAAGTGCTAACGTATGGGATAACTTTTGTGAATGGATCACCAGCACCGACAACCGGATTTATATCGGCTGGTTCGGCGTTATCATGATTCCTACCCTGTTAGCTGCTACCACCTGCTTCATCATCGCCTTCATCGCTGCACCTCCCGTTGACATTGACGGTATCCGTGAGCCAGTTGCAGGTTCTTTGATGTACGGAAACAACATCATCTCTGGTGCAGTTGTTCCTTCTTCTAACGCTATCGGTTTGCACTTCTACCCAATCTGGGAAGCAGCTTCCTTAGATGAGTGGTTGTATAACGGTGGTCCTTACCAATTGGTAATTTTCCACTTCTTAATCGGTGTAGCTTGCTACTTAGGTCGTGAGTGGGAACTTTCTTACCGTTTAGGTATGCGTCCTTGGATTTGCGTAGCTTTCTCTGCACCTTTAGCAGCAGCAACCGCAGTATTCTTAATCTACCCAATTGGTCAAGGTTCATTCTCCGACGGTATGCCTTTAGGTATCTCCGGTACATTCAACTTCATGATCGTGTTCCAAGCTGAACACAACATCTTGATGCACCCCTTCCACATGTTGGGTGTAGCTGGTGTATTCGGTGGTTCTTTGTTCTCTGCAATGCACGGTTCTTTGGTAACTTCTTCCTTGGTTAAGGAAACAACTGAAACCGAATCACAAAACTACGGTTATAAGTTCGGTCAAGAAGAAGAAACCTACAACATCGTTGCAGCACACGGTTACTTCGGTCGCTTGATTTTCCAATACGCTTCTTTCAACAACAGCCGTCAATTACACTTCTTACTCGCTGCGTGGCCTGTAATTGGTATTTGGTTCACCGCTTTGGGCATCAGCACAATGGCGTTCAACTTGAACGGTTTCAACTTCAACCAATCCATCATTGATTCTCAAGGTCGTGTTATCGCTACTTGGGCTGACGTAATCAACCGCGCTAACTTAGGTATGGAAGTAATGCACGAGCGTAACGCTCACAACTTCCCCCTAGACTTAGCTGCTAGTGAAGTTGCTCCTGTTGCTTTAACCGCTCCTGCTATCAACGGTTAATAA
>JAKOGY010000515.1 GCA_028658405.1 Dolichospermum sp. ST_sed8
ACTAGGTTAGTCGTACCATATTCATTCACACGTGTCGGTGTAAGTGCCAAGGCAACACTGGTTTCGTCATTAACAATCGTACCTGTAACTGCTGTGGTTGTACCGACAGTGTAACCTGTTCCAGAAGCTAAAGTTAAATCAACGGTTTCATCACTTTCCAGAGCGATATCTGCTGTGGGGTCAATAGTGACAGTAGCAGTAGTAGCACCAGGTGCAAAGGTAATAGTTCCAGTTGTGCCTGTGAAACTTGCAGCACCTGTTTGGGTGTAATCTGTACCAACAGTAGCTGTACCACCAACGTTATAGTTAACCGTTACAGCATTGGTGGTATTTCCAGTTCTGGTGAAGGTGTAAACTAAGTTCTGAGTTCCATCTTCGTTGACAGAGTTTGGGGCAATGTCCAAGGTAATGAGACTACCTCGTTGGTCGGGACGGACAATAACATCTGCGAAGGTAGTAGCAGCATCAGTGATGAATCTATTATCCCCTGTTGCCGCCGCATCCAAAGCAGCACCATCCAAGATTGGACCTGCAGGAAGACCGGCGTTAAAAGCATCTCTGACAGCGGCATTTGCTTGGTCTCTAGGTAAAGTTCCCAGGGACGCTTCTCTTTCCGGCAAAGTCTTGTCAGCGAATGTGGTTGTTACAAACAGAGATTCACCCTGAGTAATCCGCCAACTATCTGCGTAGGTTGTATGTATGGTTTGCCAAGTTGGATTAGCTCCCAAGCTAGTGCCGTCACGCAGGGCAAAATCGTTGGCAGTAACACCATCCGCATTACCCAAAAGCCCTTGAATCTGGCTACCACGGTAGTCAGCTGGACAGACCTTAATATTGAGATAACTGTCAAAGTCACCGACCGTCACTTCATCATCGTCTGAAGTTGAAAGAACCCCGTCTGGTCCTGCATAGGTCAGGGTATATTGATTACCTTGACGCTGGATTTTGCTGTTACCAACAGATAGACTTTGACCACTTGTTAAAGTAGTGGTAACTCCCCCTATTTTGAGTTCCTGTCCGACAGCGAGTTCAGCATCAAACACCACATTAGAACCGCCTAGCT
>JAKOGY010000052.1 GCA_028658405.1 Dolichospermum sp. ST_sed8
GGGTAGAATTGCGGGGTTTGAAGTTCAAAATTCGCAACCAAAAGCCTTTGAATTTTTTAGTTAAGGATTATGACGGTCGGGTAATTGAAATGGCTGAAGTTGCTAATTAGTCATCATGGGTGTGTTGGGTTTTCCTAATGCACCCTGAATAATTATTAATTAACTATAGAAATCCGGTTTGATTTTTGAAAAGATACGTAGGGTGTGTTAGCGACAGCGTAACGCACCTTGTATTTATCAATTTAGTTTTATCAGTTTTGGTGCGCTACGTCGCTAAGATTCAATTGGCATAAATAAATTGTAATAAAAAGTAATTCAATTTCCGGTATTTTTAGTAAATATTGAGAACATTTCCGTATAAAAAGATGATAAAATGTGAAAAATCAGGGAAAATTTGACGTAAATCAGCGAATATGTTATTAAACAACCGCTATCGAATAATTAAAACTTTGGGGAGTGGTGGATTTGGTGAAACTTACTTAGCTGAAGATACCCAAATGCCATCCCAACGTCGTTGTGTAATAAAGCAGCTAAAACCAATTCAACATAATACCCAGATTTATCAATTAGTGCAAGAACGCTTCCAACGAGAAGCAGCAATTTTAGAAGAACTTGGTTCTATATCTGATCAGATTCCTAGTTTATATGCTTACTTTCAATTTAACGATCAATTTTATTTAGTTCAGGAATTAATTGAAGGTGATACCGTCACAGAAAAAATTCAACAACATGGAATACTTACGGAGAATGCTGTTAGAAAAATATTACTATCTTTGTTACTAGTTTTGGAATATGTTCATTCAAAACGTATTATTCACCGTGATATTAAACCCGATAATATAATTTTGCGTCATCATGATGGAAAACCAGTGCTAATTGATTTTGGTGCTGTCCGCGAATCAATGGGAACAGTAGTTAATTCACAAGGAAATCCCACTAGTTCAATTGTAATTGGTACACCTGGATTTATGCCGAGTGAACAAGCATCTGGTAGACCTGTTTATTCCAGTGATTTGTATAGTTTAGGATTAACAGCGATTTATTTATTAACAGGTAAAATACCTCAAGAATTACTCACAGAACCAAATCTAGGTAATATTTTATGGCGACATTTTGCACCTTATTTGAGTCCTAATTTTGCAGATATTTTAGATAAAGCTATAGCTTATCATCCTAAAGAACACTTCACTTCTGCTAGAGAAATGTTAGAAGCTTTACAAACTCTCTCAAATCCCGTTGTACCTGCTTTTGTACCAACACCTACGGTTATTGGATCACCATCTCCTTTATCACTTGAAAATACAATTGCAGTAAGTCCAGGTAATAACTTACAAAATTCTCATCAAACTAATCAAAATACCGCTAGAGGTGGAATAATTCTTGCTAGTATAATTGCCAGTGGTTTAATTGGTGCTTCTATTATTATTGGGTTTGCTATTAATAAATCACCTTTACCTATTGAATCATCAAATAATAAAAATACATCAGTATCTTCCTCGACAACTCAAGAAAATCAAAAAACAGCATTATCTAAAAATATTCATAATACTATTAACCACGAAAGTCCTTTACCTCAATCTTCTATAAAAACAGAAACTAAAAATCAACAATTATCAGACTCATCTACACTAAATAATTCTATTTATTTTGTTGCTGATTCTGCTTTTTCAGATTTGCAACCTGCTACCAAGCAAGCTGAAAATTTACAAGTAAAGGGTTATTCTCAAGCTGGAATATTCTGGATACCAGATTATCCTAATCTATCAGGTAAACCTTTGTATGAAGTATATGCTAATCGCTTTAGTGATCTCACAAACTGCATCAACTTCTTAAAAACCTATGGGAAAGTTAATTCAGATTCTTACTGTGTACTTGCTAGTAAAGATGCAAATACATCACCTAATCGGGTATTTTTCAAAGAAATTTCTAATGTATCCATATCTAATACATCACCCATAAATACCACCAATGCAAATACCAATAATTATTTTTGGATCTCTCAAAGACGAGTTACTGAAGCAGATTTAGCAGGTAAAGATGGTTATGAATTAGATATTATGCGAAATACAGTTTTTGCTGTTAATGGTCGCAGGTTTGATACTCCTGGGTTACAAGAATATTTTAATCAACAGTCTTGGTATAATCCTCGATATTTGCCAAAACAATTTCCAGTTAGTTTGCTATCAAAATTAGAACAGCAAAATGTGGAATATATTGCTAAATATCAAGATCGTAATAATCTACGTCATTTTAAAAAATAAATTTTGAATTATATGGTCACAATATATAGTTTTATCTTACGTGGATTATTAACTTGAAAATTTAAAAAGTATAATTAAAAATTATTAATTTAATATAGCGGTTATCGCTAGGATGCAACACAATCGAGGGAGCAGACCTTTCGCCTCTACAGGATTTGCGATTGGATGACTGTATCTCACTCAAGTGCATACCGCTATAATAGGATAAAACAGGCGAAATAACTCGAAAAATAAAATTATGTAAAAATCATTGATTAATATTTGATAATGATACTTACCTTAAAATCTCTGTTAACTTCTCCAGTAAATCTTCCGCCAAATCTAACAACTCAATCTCATCAATCCTTTCATTACTAAAACTGCGATTACTTCCTGCAACCGCAACACCATTAACTAACAAATCCTTCGCAGCGAAAATTCTCTGATTCTCTGTTAATTGACTCAAACAATATTCTAAACCTTCAATAATTTCTGAAACAGATTTATTCTGTAACTTTTCCCGCACCTTTACCGCAACTGCATCATCACTTTCTTAGAAAGTTGTCATCTTTTCTATATAAGTTGGTTCATCATTATCATCTCCCCAAGTATCTAACCAATCACCCTCAACATCATCACAATACAAATAGGCTGCATCTAGCCCATGTTTCATAATATCATGCTCTAATTGACGGGCTGCTTCTACAGATTGTAAAAAATTCTCTAATCTCTGTTGACGGTCATTTATTTGTTGATTAACCATAATCACTCACCTCTTTTAAAAGAATCATTCTACAAAAACCATCAATCCAACTGAATCAAAACTATAACTTCAATTTCTCATAAATGCCTATTAGCAGTGGCAATGTGCTATTTGCCTGACTACTATTTTTAACAATTGCAGAAATAAGCAAAATTGAGAAGTCAGGAGTAAAATTAGTTATAATTATCAGGTTTTTTGATGACACTAAATCCCCCTAAAAAGGGGGATTTGATTAAATTTACGTTATTTCTTCAATCTTTCTAGTAATTCCTCACGAGATAAATTCACCAAAGAAAGTAGTAACTGAGTTCGTTCTAAAATAGGCATTTGGGCAATCTTTTCTACTAAACTAGATAATTCAGAATCTAAAGTACCAAATCTCCCTTCTAGAAGAAAAGTGATCATTAAAAGTTGTCCCTCTTGTTTTCCCTCTTGCTTTCCTTCCTGCTTTCCTTCTTGCTTCCAATCTTCTATTTGTTGTAAATAAGCTGGTGATAAGTTCATAATTACTTCCTCTTCATCTCTACTTAAATTATCTCTCAATTCTAAGTTTTTGCGCCAATCGGCTAAAATTACCAATAAATTCTCCTTAAAAGGGTTCTGTTCTGGTATTTGAGTTAACTCTTCTACCGCTTTTTTTTGTGTTCCTCCTTTTCCTAATACTCTCAACCATAATGTATCTTCATTTTCTGGTAATTGATGAATAACAACTATTGCTGTTTTCATAATATTTGGCAGAAAATAAACTCCTTTACACCAATTTTCTTCACGCTCAATTGCCCCTGATTCTGCGATCATCCGAGGTGAAAATGTTGGTGTTAAAATCCATAATATTGATAATTCAGCTTCAGGAATAGTTCTATTTTCCCGTTTAGATTTCCTTAATACATCACCATGAACAGCATATAGTTTCAGGAAACAACTACGAATTTCTACCTCAGATGGTGGGTTGCGAAAAGGCTCAAACAAACAGGGAGTTGTTGCCATTTTTCCTAATAACCCTAAAGGTAGATTTTTTCGAGGTTGTGGAGAAAATGGTTCAAACCATACATCTATTTCTTGAATTTCACTTTTGACTTTTTCGCTTTTCTTAATTGTCCCTAGAGGTGTTAGTAATTCCTCTAAATATTCTTTGGCAAATTGGTCATGAGATTGACGGGTCATTTAATTTAATTAATAATGGGATTTTTATATCAAATGTTTTGGTGTAGCAGATGATATGGTTAAAAGTCATTTTGCTTACAAGTATTAAAACATTATACCAGTGAAGTATGTTGTTGATTCACATATTTTATTACAATATGGATTAACAGAAAGAAACTTTGTATAAAAATTACTATAAATCTGGGAAGCCATCTATACCTAAACGGTGGGATGTTTGCTTTATATGACACAGACTGGCTGTAACAAAAAGTAATTTAATTTGCGCCTACTTGGATAATTAAGGTGCGATTAATAAAGAACTAAATTCTATAAATAAATACTTTACAATTGATTGCTTTCATCCTGTTCATCCTTTAATCCTGGACATCCTGATTCTGACAATTTTCCTGCATTTATTACCAGTTGCAGAAAAGTCATATTTTCCACAACTGGCATAATTGATCATTGCCAATCTCTAACCTTATCTATGACTATCAAGTAAATCATGCCGAGAAAAAATTCCCTTCAATTTTAAATTAGTGAATACGTTTATAGAACTTACTAATTCTCGTTGTTCAGAACTTAAATTTATTGCTTCTAAAGCTTGATCAATATTATTACCATCGTGTAATTCGTATGCCAGCAAATTACGTTGAGATAAATCTAAAATGGCGGCAATTTCTTTATTTCGACGTTGACGAATAGCTTGCAGTGCTTGATTTTCTTGGGGAGTAAAATCAAATTCAGATAATTTGATATTATCGCTAATTTCTCCAGAGTTACTGAAAAAGTGATTTGCCCAAGCAAGAGGAACTTCCCAGGAGAAAAAAGTAATAGCAAAAATCAGAGCCAAAGTCAATAACCGTTGTGTTAATTTATTAATCATGTTGATTTTGATGTTAATAACAGCTTGATTCAAATTTTAGTCGGGGAAATAGTAGCTGCAATAATCTTCCTACTTATGGTTACAAAGTTCTACAGATAAAAATATTGACCCGTACTTATTTATAGAATAGTTCTGCTAGTACAGAAAAGCAAAAATCCAGCAATTTAAGACACTAACAACCAAATCAGGCTGTTTCTATATTGAAGGTGAGCTAAAGTAGATAATGTTTTCTCTATGACTAAATTCAGAAAATAATTATTTTTCCCATAAATTGTAAAAAATTGTAAAACCTGTATATTAAAATTAGTTAACACATTATTTTTGCCACTGCGATTCTTCTCAATGAGGAATTGCCAAATCAACCTCATACAGATACAGATAGAGTTTTAACTATTTATTACTTCAAATTATTATCAACTATGACATTACCTGAGCCTCAAACTGATGTTAAAAAAATTTCTCCGTCTCTCCCTAAATCAAGACGGTGGCCGCGCTTACTATTAGCTGCACTATTATTGATTGGGGGTGTGAGTGGAATTGCTTGGAAATTGCTAACTCCTGAAAAACCAAATCCAGCAGTGGCTAATGCTCCACCTCCAGGAGTTAAAGTTAAACTATCACCAGTACAAACAGGTACAGTCGAAGATAGTACAGAATATATAGCCAGTTTGGAATCTCGGCGTTCAGTAAATCTTCAACCCAGAATTCAAGGTCAAGTTTCGCAAATATTTGTCAAGTCAGGAGATTTAGTTACCTCTGGTACTGCAATTCTCCAAATAGATTCTCGACAGCAACAAGCCGCAGTTAGTAGTTTATCTGCTGCTGGTCAAGGTTCACAAGCGCAATTAGAAAATGTTCGCGCTACCCTGAAATCTTTGCAAGCAGAACGGTTAGCAAATATTGCAGATGTCCGCTTAAACCAACAAGATTATAATCGCTATTCTGAATTAGCCGCACAAGGGGCTGTATCGCGTCAAACTCAAGATTTATATGCCAACAAACTGGCTACAGCAAAAGCCCAACTAGGGGCGATAGATTCCCGCATTCAAGCGCAAATAGCTACCATATCCCAGGTACAAAAATCCTTACAACAAGCTGATGCTAATATTAGACAACAACAAGTTCAACTTCAATATTATAAAATTACTGCTCCCTTTGCGGGAACTGTTGGTGATATTCCCGTTAAAGTTGGTGATTTTGTCAATACTTCCACACCATTAGCTACTATTACCCAAAACCAACCTTTAGAAGTTAAAATTCCTGTTCCCTTGGAAAAAGGCACGCAATTGCGTCAAGGATTACCAGTGGAATTAATTAACGCCCAAGGTCAAATTATAGGTAATAGCAGCATATTCTTTATTTCTCCTAATATCACAAATAACTCTCAATCAATATTAGTAAAAGCCCTTTACAACAACTCCAACGGACTACTACGAGCAAATCAATCAATTCGGGCTAAGGTGATTTGGAATCAACGTTCTGGGGTAGTAGTTCCGACTACAGCCATATCTCGCATAGCTGGGGAAACCTTTGTATTTGTCGCCAAAACAGAAAAATCGCCTCAAGGTGTTTCCCAATTAATAGCCAAACAAAAACAGGTGAAGTTAGGAAATATTAGAGGTAATGATTACCAAGTGATTGAAGGATTACAAAGAGATGAAAAATTGATTATCTCAGGAATCCAAAATCTCAGAGATGGACTTCCAGTAATTCCTGAAAATTAGTCATTAGTCATTAGTCATTGGTCATTGGTCATTAGTTAATTGTCGGAAATAAATTTACCTATTACCAATTACCTATTACCAATTACCCATTACCAATTACCCATTACCAATTACCAATTTATGTTTGTTGACTTTTTTATTAAGCGACCTGTATTTACCAGTGTCTGCGCTATTATTATTTTGCTAGTCGGGGCAATCAGTATTCCCACATTACCCACAGCCCAGTATCCAGAAATTAGTCCCACGCAGATTATTGTCAGTTCTAATTATGTTGGTGCTAGTGCGGAAATTGTCGAAAGTACCGTAACAACCATTTTAGAGCGGCAAATTAACGGTGTCGAAGGCATTAAATATATGACTTCGAGCAGTAGTAATGATGGCAGTAGCATAATTACTGTAACATTTGATGCCTCAAAGGATAAGGATATTGCCGCTGTTGACGTGCAAAATCGCGTTACCTCCGCTGCACCCCAATTACCAGATAGTGTCAAGCAAACGGGAGTGACTGTGAGCAAACAGTCTAATAACATTCTGTTAGCGATGGGTTTATACAGTGACAACAAAGCCTTAGATAATATCTTTTTAAGTAATTATGCAGATTTATATTTAGTAGACTCCCTCAAACGCATCAAAGGTGTCAGTGAAGCGCGGATTTTTGGTGAACGCCGCTATGCAATGCGGCTATGGCTTGACCCCAATAAACTGGCTAGTCGAAATTTAACTACTGGTGATGTAATTAATGCCCTCAACGAACAAAATTTACAGATAGGTGCGGGGCAAATTGGACAACAGCCAGCCGTAGATGGTCAAATGTATCAAATTGATTTGAGGGCAGTTAGTAGGCTGACAGAAGTTGAGGAATTTGACAATTTAGTCATTAAAACTGCTGCTGACAGTAGTTTGATTAAGTTAAAAGATGTGGGAAGAGCAGAACTAGGCGCTCAAAACTATAGTTCATTTCTTCGCTTTAAGGGTAATGAAGGTGTAGGGTTAGGGATATTTCCGACACCGGGAAGTAATGTTTTAGACGTTGCTAATTTAGTCAAAAAGGAAATGGCGCGATTGTCCCAAAGCTTTCCCCCAGGGATGAAATATCAAGTGGCATTTGACACCACTACCATTGTAGAAGAATCTCTAGCAGAAGTAGTAAAAACTCTCTTAGAAGCGATCGCTCTGGTAATTCTTGTCATCTTTATCTTCTTACAAGATTGGCGCACAACGTTAATTCCGGTTATCACCATTCCTCTATCTTTAGTTGGGACTTTTGCCTTTGTCAAAGCCTTTGGATTTTCTGTCAACACCTTAACCATGTTTGGTTTAACCCTAGCAACGGGAATGGTAGTTGATGACGCAATTATCGTAGTGGAAAATATCTCCCGCTTAATCCAAGAAAAAGGAATGTCACCTCGTGAAGCGGCTTCAGTTTCAATGCAAGAGCTATTTGGGGCTGTAATTGCGACTTCCTTGGTATTAATGGCAGTATTTGTCCCTGTTGCCTTTTTCCCTGGTTCAACGGGACAAATTTACAAACAATTTGCGCTGACAATTGCCTTTTCTATTGCCATTTCCACATTTTTGGCTCTCACCCTCACACCTTCTCTTTCTGCCTTGTTATTAAGGCAAAGACCCGCACCTAAAGGGATTATTGGTTGGGTATTTGGGAGAATTAACTGGTTTTTAGAAGCCATGGGTCGGGGATATGAACGATCTTTAAAATTTTTGACAAAAATTAAAGTAATAGTTGTTCTCGGATTTATTGGTTTATTGGGTTTCACAGCTTGGCTTTATATGACTGTACCCACAGCATTTCTTCCCGACGAAGACCAGGGTTATTTCATCACCATTATCCAAGGTCCAGAAGGTTCTTCACTTAAATACACCAGTAAAGTCATGAGTGAGGTAGAAACAAAAATCCTCAAATTACCCGAAGTTACAGGTACTTTTGCCATTGGTGGTTTTGGTTTTAGTGGTAGTACCGCTAACAGTGGCGTAATTTTTACAACCCTCAAATCCTGGGATGAACGGAAACAACCCAATCAATCTGTACAAGCCATTATTGGTAATTTAAGAAAAAGCTTTTCAGGAATTACGGAAGCGAGAGTTTTCCCAGTGAATCCCCCCGCAATTCGCGGTTTAGGTAGTTTTAGTGGTTTCCAATTCCAGTTACAAGATATAGCAGGAACAAACAGCTTAAATTCGATGCTGCAAACGGTTGGACAGTTCATGATGCAGGGTAATAAAACCCCCGGACTGCAAGCTGTATTTAGCACTTTTACGGCGAACACACCGCAAATATTAATTGAAGTTGACCGCAATAAAGCTAAATCTCTGCAAGTTGCCATTGACGATATTTTTAAAACCCTACAAACTTACTTAGGCTCACGATATGTCAATGATTTTAATTTTCTGTCTCGCACCTATCGAGTATATATCCAAGCAGATGCTCAGTTTCGTTCAAACCCTAATGATATCGGTTTATTAAATGTGCGTTCTGCAACTAATCAGATGATTCCTTTGAGTAGTTTAGTGAAATTAACTCCCACAACAGGAGCGCAAACTATCAATCACTACAACTTATTTCGTTCTATTGAAATTAACGGTTCTCCTGCTCCTGGTGCTAGTTCTGGACAAGCAACCCTGGCTATGGAACAACTAGCTAAAAAGATATTACCAACAAGTATGGGATATGAATGGTCAGGTATTACTGCTGAGGAAAAACAATCTGGTGGACAAGCACCAATTATTTTTGGTTTAGGATTACTCTTTGTATTTTTAGTCTTAGCTGCTCAGTATGAAAATTATGTTGATCCTTTAATTATTATGCTTTCAGTTCCTTTAGCAATTATGGGAGCTTTAGCATCACAATCATTAAGAGGGTTAAATAATGATGTATTTTGCCAAGTAGGGTTAGTAATGTTAATAGGTTTAGCCAGTAAAAATGCGATTTTAATTGTGGAATTTGCTAATCAATTACAAGAGCAAGGTTTATCAATTACTAAAGCCGCAGTAGAAGCATCACAAGGTCGTTTACGTCCCATTCTCATGACGGCTTTTTCGACGTTGTTGGGAATTTTTCCTCTAGCAACTGCCACAGGTGCAGGTGCAGCAAGTCGTCAATCTCTGGGTACTGCTGTATTTGGGGGAATGTTTGTGGCGACTTTTTTGAGTTTATTTATTGTCCCCATTCTCTATATCATCATTGGTACAATTCGTCAGCGTTTGCAACCTATTAATAAGTATCCACATTCCTAAATCTGTAAACAGGATCAGGTTTTCTTCGTTCCCAGTCAGAGACTAGGAACGGGAGAATAAAAGATTATATCTAATCTAAATCAGGTTCAACGCCAAGCGCTCGCAGTTGGGCAATTAATCTTTCTGTTTTTTGTCGTTCTTGTTCAGCTTTTTGCCTTTCTTGTTCAGCTTTTTGCCTTTCTTGTTCTGTGGGAGTTAAAATCCAATTACCGTCTTGATCATACCAACGTAACCAAAGCATTTCCACATTTTTATAACTTCCTTGCCATACTCCTAAACCTAATTCTATTTCGGGAAGCCAAAAACGGAAATTTGATAAGTTTACTTCAGTATAACGAGCGCCATTTAACTGAAACATTCTAAATTTAGATTTATAACGATCAAAAATGGCGTAATAGGGGACTCTTAAAAGTTGTTCGTAAACTTCCCATTTACCAGGAGGTTTTTCGACATCTCTTAATGTTTTTCCCAAGTCTTCCTTTTCTGTTCCAGGTGAAAGTAATTCAACGACAATATAAGGATTAACTGCTTCTTGCCATACTACATAACTTAACCGTAAATCCCTCTTTTCGTACAGAGATGAAACACCGACAACTGCAAACCAATCTGGGCGTTTATACCATGAAGGATGACGCAAATCATAGTAAAGATTTAGATCACTTCCTGTAAATATCTCTTGACTGGGATAATTTACTGGTTGGAATGTGTCTGCTAATAATTGTGGTTGTAATAGATGAAATTGATCTGGCAAACCAGGTTCCTCCGGGTCTTCGCTAGGAAGATCATACATTGTTGGTAATGTTTCTTTAGGAGAAAGTGGTGGGTCTATTTGATACATTTTTGACAATCCTAAAGATAGAATTTCTATTTCTATTATATATAGTAATAACATTTCAATATTGAAAACTCTAAGTATTCGTAGGGTGAGTTATGCATAGCCGTAACGCACCTTAAACTCGATTAACGGTGCGTTACGCTGGCGCTAACACACCCTACTGTATGGCTTTTACTGCCATAATGTTTTCTCTATGACTAAACTCAGGAATTGATAAGAAAGAAAAATGTATCGGACATATAAAGATTATGTTCTTTTATATTTCCCGACTTAACGCTATCATCAAATTTATTCCCAGAGGTGATAGTCATGACGGAACAGATATTAGAAAAACAAATAGATCAAAATGACGAAATAGACTTGGAAGCAGCTTTCCAAGAATCTCATATTCAAGAAATTCTGGATAAATTAGATCAGGAGTTAGTTGGCTTAAAGTCTGTCAAAAACAAAATCAGAGAAATGGCGGCCTTGTTATTGGTTGACCGTATCCGTAAAGGTTTGGGATTGAATGCAGGTGCGCCCAGTCTACACATGACATTCTTGGGTAATCCCGGTATGGGTAAAACCACCGTAGCCATGCGAATGGCAGAAATCCTCTACCGGTTAGAATATATCCGTAAAGAAAATGTCATGTTGGTGACGCGAGATGATTTAGTTGGACAAGGTATGGGGCAAACAGCACCCAAAACTAGGGAAGTATTAAATAATGCAATGGGTGGAGTTTTATTAGTTGATGAGGCCTATACTTTATACCGTCCAGATTATCCAGGAGATTTTGGTTTAGAAGCCATAGAAATTCTCATGCAGGTCATGGAAAATCAGCGTGATGATTTAGTCGTCATTCTGGCTGGTTATAAAGACCACATGGACAGATTTTTTCACAGTAATCCAGGGATGAATTCCCGCATTGGAATACATATTGAATTTAACGATTATGGTGTTGATAGTTTAATGACTATTGCCCAATCCATAGTTAAAGCGCAAAACTATTACTTTAGTCCAGATGCCGAAAAAGCCTTCCGCGAATATTTAATTAAACGGAAGACTATGCCCCATTTTGCTAATGCTAGAAGTGTGCGTAATGCTATAGATAGAACGCGTTTACGTCAAGCAAATCGTTTATTAAGCAGTGGCAAACTCTTAAATAAGCAGGATTTAATTACCATTGAAGCAGTAGATATTCTCGCTAGTCGAGTATTTAGAGAAGGTGTTCCTGATTGCGAAACAGAAAGTTAATTAATTTGGTAATTGGTAATTGGTAATTGGTAATTGGTAATTGGTAATTGGTAATTGGTAATTGGTAAAACTATTACCTGTTCCCTATTACCTATTACCTATTACCTGTTCCCTCCTAATCAGACTTTCTCATTTTGTTAATTTCTGCTTGTAATTTTTCAATTTCTTGGCGTAGTGTTTCCGCTTCATAATCAGGTGTTTCTGGTGTAACATTAACCGAGCCAGCAGCAGAACGCTGATAGTTTCCTCTTTTAATTTGCTGATATTCTTCTGATACTGCCCAACCGCGTAAATAATGCAAGCGCTCAACCGGAAAAGGATGACTTAGCATCATTCCTTGTGCGCCATTGTATAGCAGAAATTTATATACTTGATTCAGCCCTTCATTATCTAGTGCCTGATATTTTTCTGACTGGCGAATAAATTCTTGTAAACTACATTCATGGGCATATTTGTTACTACCTCCAGACAGTTTCATCATAGATGACATGACTGGGTTTAAATCATCCATGACTAATAAAGCCGCTCTATCGGCAGATAACTCAGCTTTACGTCGCCACTCAAAAAAGGCATAAATCAAGGCTTGACTGACAAAATTACCTAAACCGAAGGTTAATTCACCAATGCGAGAAGCGGCATCCATAGTCCATATCGCCATTTGAATTAAAATAGTATGACCACATT
The DNA here is from genome assembly GCA_028658405.1 of Dolichospermum sp. ST_sed8. Lineage (GTDB taxonomy): Bacteria > Cyanobacteriota > Cyanobacteriia > Cyanobacteriales > Nostocaceae > Dolichospermum. The sequence continues at coordinate 12,764 of JAKOGY010000052.1, forward strand.
TAATATGTCCCAGTTCATGAGCTAACACCGTCCGCAGTTCATCTTCATTGAGTAACTCTAGTAACCCAGTGTTAACGACTATGTAAGGATGTTCTTGTCCTAGTGCATAACTGTTAACTTGGGCATCTTGAGCAATAAATAATCCCGGTTCACCACTGATATCCAAATCTCGGACACATTCCCGGAATATTTGGTAAATAGTGGAATATTGGCGGGGTCCGACTTCAATGGAGTTACCCATGAGATAGACAAATTGAGGGCGTTCATAGACAAATTCCACAAATTTACGGGCGATTAAATCAAATCCCGGTAAACTGCGTAAGGCTTCCTCTGCTTGACGATCTAATGGGTGTCTAAAGGCTTCGCTGGAAATTCCTGGATAAATTGGCATAATTATAAGGTAATAGGTAATGGGTAATAAGTAATGGGTAATTGGTAATGGGTAATAGAAAAACAACTGACAACTGACAACTGACAACTGACAACTGACAACTGACAAATTTTTATGGAATTAAAAGTGCGTGATTGAAGCAGAAGTTCATTTATCATTACATAACTTCCTGCGATCGCAGGCGGGTTTCCCTTCCTGGCCTCATCATTTAACAATGGCTAGGTTAGTGGCACGCGCTTTGCGTTTGGGGCGTAGTGCTTTAATTCAAGTAGGGGCAGTTTGTGGACATCAAGGGCGATATCGCACCAGTTTTATCGCTTCTGCCTTAATGTGGCATGATTCTGTAATTATTGTTGCTTCGGAAACTGTACAACAACGGTTGTTAAAGGTAGAAATTCCCCGACTACAACAGTGGCTACCAGCGAATAAGCCGATTAGAACCGGTGACACTTGGCCAAGTCCTGATTTTCAGGGTTTATTGTTGACTTCTCCTGAAGCTTGGTTAAAAGGACAATTAGCTGATAACAATTCATTTCCTGCCAATATTCCCACAATTATTGATGGTGTTGACGATTTAGAAGAGTGGGTGCGTTCTCAGCTTACGCAAACGATTCAACCCCAAGATTGGGATCATTTAATGCTGGCTTATCCCTACGAAGCGGACATAATTCGGGAAGCTAAAGTACAACTCACTCACGAATTATTTCAGCACCCAAAAAATCCATATCACTGTTATCTAATTTCTCAGCCGGAAATTGAGATTTTACAACGTCTATATTTGGCTTTGGACAAAAATATTCTCCCAGATGCTTGGCGAAATTTTTGGCAACAATTCCCAAATCTAGAAGATTATTCTGCCGAATATCCACTGTTTTGGTCTACTATTGCCCGTCGTCAAGGGTTATTTTCTTTACATTATGCTCCCATTGAATTGAGCAAAATTCTCGCCCCCATTTGGCAACGTCAACCTGTAGTATTGATTGGTAGTGCTTTAGAACCGGAAACGGAAGCGCCTCTTTTCCGTCAACGTTTGGGTTTAGAAGATGTTACTTGCTTGAAGTTTGCCGCTGATAGTCAAGGGGAAGCAATTCAATTATATGTCCCTTATAAGTTGCCTTTACCGAATACACCGGAATTTCAACCAGCTTTAATTCATCAAGTTCGTACTTTGGTATGTTTGAGTGCAACTGCACCGGGAATGACTGTAATATTGATCGGAGATGTGCCACTAAAGGCTAGGGTAGGGGCAATTTTAGCTTCTGAATTTGGTTCACGGGTGCAGGTAGAAAAAACTTGTTTAGATGAAAACGGCATTTTGATTACTGGTTGGGAATTTTGGCGAGAAAATCAAAGTGTTTTACCATCACCCAGATTATTAATTATTGCCACTTTACCTTTACCATCTTTAGAAAATCCTTTGGTAGCTGGTAGAGTAGCTCATTATAAGCGATCGCACCAAGACTGGTTTCGTCTGTATTTGTTACCCACAGCCATGAATGAATTGCAAAGAGCGATCGCACCTGTACGCGAAAATCAAGGTATTGTCGCTTTACTAGATAGTCGTGTCGTTAACCGCAGCTATGGCGTGCAAATTCTCTCCGCTCTCAGTCCCTTAGCCCGCTTAAACTATCTTGATCCTAGTTTATTTTCTGCTCATAATGAGGATGATTCTGCTTAATTCAATATTTTTGCGTTATTCATTTTTCATGGCTAATTTCTATTAAAATTTAAATTGCACTCTGAAGAAACTAAATTATTAAAATTATGGGTGAAGCAAAACGCCGTAAAAACTCACCAGAAGAATACGGGGAAGACACTACAAAAATATTACCTTGGGTTCCCATCACTAAAACCCAAGCTGGACAATTTGTAGCTATCACTACTCGTGGTGCTTGGATAGGCATTGGCATGATGGTTGTCGCGTGGATAATAATCCGCTTTATTGGTCCCGCTTTCCATTGGTGGGAAATTGTTGGTTAATTGGTAATTGGTAATTGGTAATTGGTAATTTTTCTTCTCTTCTCTTCTCTTCTCTTCTTCTTTCTCCTGACTCGGTGACTCCTGACTCGGTGACTCCTAACTCCTAACTTCTTAAAAAAAATGCTCTTACATTTAAGCACTTGGCCGGAAGTTGAAACTTATCTACAAAAATCCCAAGGGATAATTTTACCAATTGGTTCGACAGAACAACATGGACCAACTGGTTTAATTGGGACTGATGCAATTTGTGCAGAATCTATATCAAAAGGTGTAGGTGAAGCAACACAAGCAATGGTAGGACCAACAATTAATGTAGGAATGGCATTACATCATACTGCTTTTCCAGGCACAATTAGTTTGCGTCCTAGCACCTTAATTTTAGTAGTAAAAGATTATCTCACTTGTTTAACAAAAGCTGGTTTTACCAAGTTCTATTTTATCAATGGACATGGGGGAAATATTGCTACCCTCAAAGCTGCTTTTTCTGAAACTTATGCTCATTTAGAAGATTTACAAATTCCCAATTTTGCAAAAGTACAATGTCAAATTGCTAATTGGTTTATGGGTGGTTCTGTGTATAAACTTGCCAAAGAATTATATGGTGATCAAGAAGGTTCTCATGCTACCCCTAGCGAAGTAGCTGTTACTCAATATATTTATCCAGAAGCAATTAAAAAAGCCTATCTTTCTCCAGAAATTGCTAGTGGACATAAAATTTATAGTGCTGTTGATTTTCGTTCCCGTTATCCAGATGGCCGCATGGGTTCAAATCCAGACTTAGCAACTCCCGAACATGGTAAACAGTTTTATGATTTGTCTGTAGAAGAATTGAGTAAAGGATATTTGGAATTTGTGAAGGCTGAGTAAAAGTATCAATTTGTCTGGGAGGATGTTTGATAGCTTGCGTGGCGTTAGCGATAAAGTCCTCTTGTCGGTATCAAAAATTTTAGATCCCTCTAAATCTCCCTTAAAAAGGGAGACTTTGATGACCGTTCCCCCTTTTTTAAGAGGGGTTAGGGGGGATCTAATTTTACTCTGAACTCTTAGGAAAGTAAATCAAAACTCACATCTTCGTACAATTCAGCTATTTTACCTTCAAAGTCAATGCTTGGGAAATTAAAAGATGTTTGTTCTTGTGTATAATTTTGTAATAGCCATAGTCCATCATTTTGGCGACGGAAACATTCGATTTTTTGCTTTTTAGCATTAATCAAAACATATTCTTGTAAAGTATCTAGTTTTTGATAATCCGCAAATTTATCGCCTCTATCGAAACTTTGGGTAGAATTAGAAAGCACTTCAATAATTAAACAGGGAAATCTTTTATATCCAGGTGTTGCTTGATCTCTTTGGTCGCAAGTAACCATCACATCAGGATAATAAAAACGATTTAAAGATTCAATTCGGGCTTTCATATCAGAAATATAAACACGACAACCAGACCCACGGAGATGATTCCGCAGTAGCATTGCTGTATTTAGAGCTATAGTCACATGAGGATCAAGTGCGCCAGCCATTGCGTAAACATAACCATTAATATATTCGTGTTTAATGGGGCTTTTTTCTTCCAGTTCCAAATATTGTTCTGGGGTAACGTAGATTTCGGGTGAAGCAATCATTTTTTTACGCCTTCAGTTTTTTAGCAGTAATAAATTTAGTTTATGGGATTTGATCAGGATTAATGCCTAAAGATTTTAGATAGGCGGCCAATTTTTCTTTTTGTTGACGCTCTTCAATAATGATCGCTTCTGCTTGTTCTGCTCGTTCGTTACCTGTTAATAACATTTCACCATCTTGATTCCACCACCGTAACCAGGGAATTTCTGTATCTTGTTGAATACCTAACTCAACTCCCATTGGTGAAATTGGATAATGACCTCTTGCATTTGCCAACATCTTTTCATATTTACCATCCACTAAATGATAAACCTCGACACTAGCTTTTTCGACTTCATAAATTGCAGTCATTGCCAGCAAAACAAGGTGTAGCGAAGCAATGGCAAGAACTGAGATTGCTTCATTCCGCTGCATTCGCAATAACATTGTGTAATTAATTCTGCCATATTACTTAGACCTTTTCATTAAGTCTCTATGTATAAGATATAGTAATCAATAATTATGGTTAAAAAATAGGATGTCTTTAATGAATTACGTAATAAAAATGTTATTTAACTTAGTTTTAACTATCTCATAGCTTGTTTTTAAGGTTTTTAATTTAATTTAGTAAATAGTTTGGTAAAAATTTTATCATCCTAATTAATAGTTTTTACCAAAAATTACGAATATCGGCACACTGATCGCTCTCTCAAACTGCAAAGCTCGTTTTTGCAGTTGGTTTTTGCTTTTTAAAACAATATGACTCTGATTTCTGTTGATATAGCTCGCTGGTCGAGAATATCACATAGCTTTTTCAAGATTGCTTTTACTCATACCTAATCATTCATCAAAATCAAAGAAAATTCTTATGGCATTTAATCCAGGTGATATCGCTTTTGTGGGCGTGAATGCTGCTGACCCTGATCAGTTCGCCTTTGTCGTCAAAAATGCAATTGCTGGCAACGATACGTTCTTCGTGACAGATGGTGGCTACACCGGGGTTACATCGGGTGCTGCATCAGCATACTTTCGTGCTACAGAAGGTTTTCTTCAATACACTGCGCCTGCGACGGGACTTCCTACTGGCACAGTGATCTTAGTTGACGCTGGCGGCGGTTCCACACCATCAGTATCTCGCAGTGGCGGAGGCAATGCCGGCACCGTTGTACTTCTAAACAACAGCGGTTCAAGTACAACTAACTTCACTTTCTCAACTAGCGGCGACTCTCTTACAGCTTACACGGTTAGTAGCGGTACACATCTAACTGGCACACCGTCCCTAATTGCGTTCATTGGTTTCGGTATCTCTCCTTATGGTACGGGTTCGGCTCAGTCGTCCAGCACTCCTACGATTACTAATGGACAGGTTCTCGTCCTCGCTAATCTTGACAATGCAATTGTTAAAAATACCACGCCTCATAACTTAACTATTTCTCAGCTAAGTACTGCCAGTAACTTCAATCAGCAAGATACTACACGCTACGACCTCACCACCATTTCCTCTTCCTCAGTCCTACCTACAGTTAACTTATCTGTAAGTTCCAACGCTGGCTCAGAAGCAGGTACAACAGCAATTACTGTCACAGCAACTGCCTCTAGTGCAGTTTCCAGCGACCAAACAGTTAACTTAGGTGTAACTGGAACAGGCATCACCGCAGGGGATTACACCCTCAGCAATTCCACAATTACGATTCCCAGTGGACAATCCACAGGTTCTGTTACCTTCACTGTTGTTGATGATACTGTAGTTGAAAGTCTAGAAACTGCGACACTAACCATCAGCAATCCTTCTTCTGGAATTACGCTAGGTACTACTACTTCCCAAAACATCACCATCACTGATAACGATGTTGCAGCAACACCTACAGTAAACCTGTCAGTTAGTAGCACTTCTGGCTCAGAAGCAGGTACAACAGTAATTACTGTCACTGCTACAGCTTCTAGTTCAGTTTCCAGCGACCAAACAGTTAACTTAGGTGTAACTGGAACAGGCATCACCGCAGGGGATTATACCCTCAGCAATTCCACAATTACTATCCCCAATGGACAAACCACAGGTTCTGTTACTTTTACTGTGGTTGATGATGTTTTAGTAGAAGGAACAGAAACCGTAATATTAACCATCAGTAGCCCTTCTTCTGGAATTACATTAGGTGGCACTACATCTCAAAATATTGCGATCGCTGATAACGATACTCCTGCAACACCTACAGTTAACTTATCTGTAAGTTCCAACGCTGGTACAGAAGCAGGAACAACAATAATCACCGTCACAGCAACGGTTTCTAGTGCAGTTTCTAGTAATCAAACTGTTGCATTGGCAGTATCAGGAACAGGTATCACCACCAGTGATTACTACCTCAGCAATCCCACAATTACCATCCCCAGTGGACAAACCACAGGTTCAGTTAACTTCATTGTTGCTGATGACGCTATAGCTGAAGGAACAGAAACCGCCACATTAACTATTTCTAATCCCTCTACAGGTCTAAGTTTGGGTGGGACGACTACCCAAAATATCACCATTACCAACAACAACAACAGCTTTTTAACTAAAGTCGGTGGTGCTACCAGTGCTAATGGTGCAGAAATATCGGCTTTTGATTCGGGAAGTAATCGGCTATTCGTCGTTGCTGGCAATACCATTGAATTTTATACTGTCAGCACTACAGGGACTCTCGCTTTAGCTGGTAGTTTAACTCCTACAATTACACCTCCTGTCGGTGCAGCATTAATTCCCAACAGCGTAGCAGTAAAAAATGGCGTTGTTGCTGTAGCTTATGCAGTGCAAAACAGTACAACCCTTGCCCAACTAACTGGTAAAGTTGCCTTCTTTAATGCTGGAAATGGTAGCTTTATCAATGCTGTAGATGTGGGTGCATTGCCTGATATGCTCACCTTTACACCCGACGGCACAAAGGTATTAGTAGCTAATGAAGGTGAACCCAACAGCTACGGACAAGGCAACTCCGTTGATCCAGAAGGTTCTGTTAGTATCATTAACATAGCTGGTGGTGTTGCCAGCGCTACAGTCCAAACTGCTGATTTCACCAGCTTTAACAGTCAGATTGCATCCTTAAAAGCGGCTGGTGTGAGAATTACTGGACCCGGTTCAACGGTTGCCCAAGATTTAGAACCAGAATACATTGCTGTATCCCCAGACGGTTTAACAGCAACAATTACTTTACAGGAAAATAATGCGATCGCTATTCTGGATATTGCCAGTGCGACTATTACCCAAATTTTACCTTTGGGTGCAAAGAATTATAATCTCCCTGGTAATGGCATAGATGCCAGTGATCAGGATAGCACTATCAATGGTGGGATTAATATTCAGAACTGGCCTGTATTTGGATTATATCAACCAGATGCGATCGCCAGCTTCAGCATCAACGGACAAGCCTACTACATCACTGCTAACGAAGGTGATTCTCGTGCCTATACAGGATTTAACGAAGAAATTCGGGTTGGTGCAGCCGGATATGTATTAGATCCAACAGCTTTTCCCAATGCAACCACCCTTAAACAAAACGCCAATTTGGGAAGATTGCAACTCACTAACGCCACAGGTGATATTGACGGAGATGGAGATATTGATCGGATAGAATCATTTGGGGCGCGTTCCTTCTCCATTTGGAATGCCAACGGGACACAGGTTTTTGATAGTGGTGATCAACTTGAACAAATTACCGCAGCCAAAACACCCACCCTCTTTAACTCCGATGGTACAGCCGCAACCTTTAACACTCGGAGCGATAACAAAGGACCAGAACCAGAAGGTGTTGTAGTTGGAGTTATTAACGGTCTTACCTATGCCTTTATTGGTCTAGAACGTACAGGGGACGTATTTGTTTATGATGTAACCAATCCTAATCAGCCAACATTTGTCCAGTACATCAACACGCCGGAAGATACTGGCACTGAAGGATTAACTTTTATTTCCGCAGCAGACAGTCCCACAGGTAAACCCCTGTTAGTAACTACCAGCGAAGTTAGTAAAACCGTTGCGATATTTGAAGTTAAAGTACCTACTTACATCCACGACATTCAAGGTAGCGGTACAACAGCAGCGTTGACAGGGACACAAACCATTGAAGGTATTGTTACCCGCGCTTTCCAAGGTTCTACCAAACTCAATGGCTTCTATGTTCAAGAAGAAGATGCTGATGCTGATAACGACGCTACCACATCAGAAGCTATCTTTATTTATGACCCATCAGGATTATTTACTGGCAATGTAGGCGATAAAGTCCGCGTGACTGGAACTGCTGGAGAATTTACCAGTGGAACTACAGGTAGCAGCTTAACTCAACTTTCTAGCATTACCAGTGTTGTCAATTTAGGTGCAAGCACTTTACCGACAGTTACAAATATCCAGTTCCATGTAACTAGCGTCAGCGACCTAGAACGCTACGAAGGAATGTTGGTTAATATCAGTGCTGGCAGCGGCGACCTCACCGTTACCGAAAATTACCAGTTAGGACGTTATGGACAAGTAGTTCTGGCTGCTACAGGTGCAAGCAATCAAACTGGAACAGATGCTCGACTTGACCAATACACCCAATTTAACGCTCCTAGCGTCAGTGGAAATGCTGCCTATCTAGCCGAACTTGCCAAACGCAAGATCTATCTTGATGACGGTAGCGGTACACAAAACTTAGACCCAATTCTTTTTGGTCGTGGCGGTAATTCTCTCAGTGCTACTAATACCTTACGCAGTGGTGACACCGTAAATAACATTACAGGAATTTTAGACCAGCGATTTGAAGGTTATCGCATCCAAACTACCACACCTGTTAACTTTACAGCCAGCAATCCCCGCCCTGATACACCACCGGATTTAGGTAGTAGTGCGACCCTAAAAGTTGCCAGTTTTAACGTTCTCAACTACTTTAACGACTTAGACACAAATGTCAACATTAACACCCCGAACGGACTCACTTTTGAGCCTCGTGGTGCAAACACTGCTACTGAATTTACCCGTCAGCGCAACAAAACGATTCAAGCCATCCTCAACTCTGGTGCTGATGTTTTAGGACTGAATGAAATTGAAAATAATGGTTTTGGATCTACCAGTGCGATTCAAGATCTAGTCAATGGATTGAATGCAGTTGCCGGTGCTGGAACTTATAGCTTCATTAATCCAGGAACCAATATCTCCACTGATGCCATTACTGTTGGCATCATCTACAAAGCCAGCCAAGTTACCCCAGTTGGCTCTGCCGCAACCATGACTGTTGGATATTCAGCAGCATTTGATCTAGTGGGACGCAGACCTCTAGCGCAGACATTCCAACAAATTGCCAATGGTGAAAGATTTACTGCCGTTGTCAATCATTTCAAATCTAAAGGTTCTAGTTCCGGTGGTGTTGGTGATGCTGATGCTGGGGACGGTCAAGGCTTGTCTAATGGGACTCGGACCCGTCAAGCCCAAGATTTGGCAACATGGTTAGGGACAAATCCCACAGGTACAACTGATCCTGATTATCTGTTGCTTGGTGACTTTAATGCTTATGCTCAAGAAAACCCACTGACAACCTTGTCCAGTGCAGGATATGGAAATCTGTTGCCAAATAGTTCCTATTCCTACGTCTTTGATGGTCAAGTAGGTGCGCTTGATCATGCTTTGGGAAGTGCGAGTTTAGCAGGACAAGTAACGGTCGCCGATAAATGGCACATCAATGCCGATGAACCCAGTGTGCTGGACTACAATACCGAATTCAAGTCAACGGGACAAATCAGCAGCTTATATAGTGCTAATCAATTCCGTACTTCTGACCACGACCCCGTAATTATTGGGTTGAATCTTAATAGCAACCAAGCTCCCACAGCGGTAACTCTCAGCAACACCATCAGCACTTTGGTAGAAAATACCAACACTGCAACACGGATTAAGGTGGCAAACATTGCCGTTACCGATGATGGAAAGGGAACGAATACTCTGAGTGTGACTGGGACGGATGCTAGTTTCTTTGAGATATCTGGAACTGAGTTATATCTCAAAGCCAACACAGTATTGGACTATGAAACCAAACCCATTTACAACGTTAATGTAGCAGTGGATGATAGCAGCGTCGGTTCTACACCAGATGCTACTACGTCCTATACCTTAACCCTCCAGGATCAAAAAGTTGAGAGTGTAGATTTATCCACCTATACCCGCATTGGTCAGTATGATTTGCCAGAACCCAAAAGAAGTACAGCACCTGCCAACAGTTTATTGGCTCAAGAAGCTTCTGCTGTTACCTACAACTGGGATACTGATACTCTGTTTGTAGTTGGTGACGGTGGTAGATCCATCGTTCAAGTAACCAAGAACGGGCAATTGATCAATTCCATGACCTTGGCTCTGGGAACCAGTCCTCAAGGAACAGACTTTTATGATCCAGAAGGACTTACTTATGTCGGTGGTGGTAATTTTGTATTAGTAGAAGAGCGCGATCGCCAGGCTAACTTATTCACTTATGCTCCAGGTACTACCCTGACTAAGAGCGATGTCCAAACTGTCAAGCTTGGTACAACAGTCGGAAACATTGGGATTGAAGGCATATCTTATGACCCCTTGACAGGTGGATTCATCGCAGTTAAAGAGATAACACCACAAGGTATCTTTCAAACTGGTATTGATTTTGCCGCAGGTACTGCAACCAATGGTTCATCTACCACAGGTAACTCCACTAACCTTTTTGATCCAGCATTAGCTAACCTTGCAGACTTCGCTGATGTTTACGCATTGTCAAATCTGTCCTTCCTGAACGGATTACCCGATTACAGCAAACTGCTGGTACTCAGTCAAGAATCAGGCAAGATTGTCAATATAGATCGTTCTGGAAATATCTCCAGTTCCCTGACAATTACATCCGATATAGGTAATCCATTATCGCTTGCAGACCAGCAGTATGAAGGTCTGACAATGGATAACAACGGACTGCTTTATGTAGTCAGTGAAAATGGCGGCGGTGACATCGATCACCCACAGGTTTGGGTTTATGCACCGGCTAATTTTACCTATACAAACCAAGCTCCCATTGCCGTTAGTTTGAATATCACTAATGCCAACTTCGCGGAAAATATCAGTACGGCGACCCGGATCAAAGTCGGCAACATTATCATCAGTGATGACGCTCTGGGAACAAATAACCTGACTGTAAGTGGAGCAGATGCCAGTTTCTTTGAGATTTCTGGCAGAGAATTGTATCTCAAAGCTGGAACCACTCTAGATTATGAAACCAAAACCAGCTACAGCATCAACGTCAATGTAGACGACACAACCGTTGGCAGTACAACTGATGCAACCACCACCTTTACCTTAGCGGTAAATGATTTAAATGAAGCTCCTTCTCCACTGATCATCTCTGAAGTAGCACCTTGGTCTAGCGGTAATAGCTCCGTTCGGGCAGATTGGTTCGAGGTAACAAATACTAGCTCCAGTGCCGTGGACATCACTGGCTGGAAGATAGACGACGACTCAAACGCCTTTGCCACATCAATTGCTTTGAGTGGCATCACCACCATTGCTGCTGGGGAGTCAGTGATCTTCATAGAAACCTCCACCCTCGCTACTACGAAGGCTACCTTCGTGAATGTGTGGTTGAGTGGAAACCAACCTGCTGGACTGCAAATCGGTAACTACACTGGAGCGGGCATAGGTCTAAGCACCGGGGGCGATTCAGTGAATCTCTTTAACCCCTCTGGTACGAAGATTACAGGAGTTAGCTTTGGTGCATCTCCAACAGGAACATTCTCCACCTTTGATAACTCAGCCGATCTGGCCAACACCACAATTTCGACCCTGAGTATCGCCGGAACCAAGGGTGCTTATGGTGTGACTGATACTGTTGGCACTGTAACAAGTCAACTAATTGGCTCTCCTGGAAAGATTGCAAATCCGAATCAAGCACCCACAGGAACTGCAACTGCTACATTGACAGCAGGAACAGAAGACACAGCTTACACTATCAACGTTGCTAATCTCTTGACAGGATTCAGTGATGTAGATGGAGGCACTCTGGCTGTAACTGGTTTAACTGCCAACAACGGCACACTCGTTAACAATAACGGCACTTACACCTTCAACCCCACAGCTAACTTCAACGGCACTGTTAACATTGCTTACACAGTAGTTGATGGTCAAGGTGGTTCTGTAAATGCAACTCAATCCTTTGCGGTGACAGCAGTCAACGATGCACCTACAGGAACTGCAACTGCCACACTAGCACCAGGAACAAAAAACACAGCTTACACCATCAACGTTGCTAATCTCTTGACAGGATTCAATGATGTAGATGGAGACACACTAACTGTAACTAGTTTAACTGCCAATAACGGCAAACTCGTTGACAACAAGAACGGCACTTACACCTTCAACCCCACAGCTAACTTCAACGGTACTGTTACCTTGACCTATAGTGTGAGTGATGGCATAGCAACTTTAGCTGATCAAACCCGTAGCTTCTCTGTCTACAATCTAATCAATGGTACAGATAGTAACAATACTCTCACAGCCACTACTAACCCAGATCGAATTTTGGGTAATGGAGGTAATGATACTATCACCTCAACTGTTGCTAACGCCGGACAAAATGACCTTTTCGATGGTGGAGATGGAACAGATACCTTAGTAATATCTGGTGGAACAGAATCAACCGCTTTAACATTGAATGTTGCCAATACTAGCAATCAATTAAGCGGTATTTCAGGACTGGTAGTTCAAAACTTTGAGAGCTTCAATTTTGCTAACTTGTTGGGAAATCTCAACGCTACTGGTAGCATAGGCAATGACACTATTACTGGTAGCATAGGCAATGACACCCTTGATGGTGGGGCAGGAATAAATACTCTCAAGGGTGGTAGTGGTGATGATACTTATATCATTAGTACCTTAACTAATACCATTACTGAAGCTGCTAATGCTGGAGTAGATACTGTTTTCTCATCTATAACTTACACACTGGCAACCAATGTAGAAAACCTAGTCCTTACAGGAACTACCGACCTGAATGGAACTGGTAATACCCTCAATAACACCCTGACTGGTAACAGTGGTAATAACATCCTCAATGGTGGTACTGGTGCAGATACCCTGATTGGTGGTGCTGGTAATGATGTTTACTACGTTGATAACACAGGTGATGTTGTCAGAGAAAATGATGGAGAAGGAATAGACACAGTGATTTCCTCTGTCAGCTTTACTCTAGTTAACAGCGAAAACCTCACCC
>JAKOGY010000053.1 GCA_028658405.1 Dolichospermum sp. ST_sed8
TATAATCATCTACATCCTATCACATCTACTGTTGCCAGTTAATGAGTTAGGCTAAATATTTTCGCCCGTGTCGCTTATATTTCAGCACGCTTTGTGACTGAGCTTTACGCTTACCGGGTAATACTGTAATTTAAAGTTCAGCCCGAATCGTAAAAGCATAATCCCCCCCAGGTTCTAACTGATAATCCTGTTGTTCTAAAAAGCGCCCTAGAGGTTCTTTGATTAAAGCACGACCTTGGGAAGGCTTCACAGAAAGTTCTCCCCGGCGGAAATGCCACTGGAAATGCCAATGGAAATTACCGGCGCTAACTTCACCTTCAAGAAAGCCTTGTTGCCAAGATTGGCGGGTAACTCTCACATGAGCAGTAGTTTCTGGCAGACGTTTAGCACTCACTAAGCTTGATGTCACGTATGGGATAAAGGACAATTATTTATAGCGTTATTTATTCTATGTACTAAAAATAGCTTAATTCTACAAACTAATAAAAACAAGATAAGTTAGTAAAGTCCAGTTTCTTAACTGTTCTTTTGTGGTTAACTTAATATATATGCAAGATAAAAATGCAATTATTACATAAAACTATTTGTGAAGAGTGTGCTTTTTATATCAAATTAGAATGTACTCACCCTGATGAGTTGGCAGTTAATTGTGATACTGTCACTTTCTGCAATTCATTTACTCCAGCAGTAGAAATTGATAGTCCTTGTGTATCTTTTAGTAATGATGATATTGTTATTCTATTGCTGTCTTAATACCTAGATTTTAGGGAGGCTGTTTCCATTGATTATTCTATGTACTCATAATGATGGTGGTGTGGGAAAAACTGTTGATTTATTAGATGGATAATCTTAGGAGATGAATTATGTCTATAGAAGATAAATTAACTACGCCAAGTAAAGATTTTTTGGCCGATAATGCTATCCAAAACGGCATAAAAAAAGTAGAGGAAGAAAAACAAGAAATTCAAAACCTAGATATAGAATTAAGATATACTAACTCTGAGTTAGAAAAAATACGAAAGCTAACTGCAATCCTAAGATTAGGAAAAGAACTATTTCTAGAATCAGTAATTAGTTACGTACATTTTCTTTTCTCTGAGCATAAAGAAAGTATCCAAAAAATAATTGATGAAGAATCAGAAAATTATCAAGCCGAGTTAAAACAAATTACTCCAATAGAGAAGATGTCTAAAAAAGACCGTGATAGATTCTCAGGAAAAATTAGGCTATCACCTGAAACATCAGACAAAATAGAACAGTTAAATATGAAAGATAGAATAAATGAATGTTTGTTTGTTTGTTGGTATTAATTTACTTTATAAACAATTAGTTGGAGAATTTAAAACTGTTAATCAGGAAAAATAAAAATGGATTTCTTAGAAATTGATGCGTTAGTAAGCGGCATTATTTATTCTAGTGAAACAGCAAAACAAGATTTAGGTAGACGTTTTGCTGCTTATCTGGGATTAACACCAGGAAAATCTGGAAGTGATGGAGGAATAGATGGTTATGCCAAAATAAATCATGATATTATTTATTTTCAATCTAAATTATCCCAAAATATATTAGATGCCTCTTATACAGCCGATTTGATTGGTAACATAATGATTCATGAAGCTAATATTGGCATAATGTTAGCTGGTGCTGGTTATACAGACGGATTTCGTTCTCGTTTAAATAAAGGTATTCAAAGCAAGCAAATTAATACACAGCTAAAGATTCATTTATTAAGTCTTGAGGATGTGTTTGGAGAAACAGAGATATTGATAAAAGCTACTCAAGATTTACCTTCATTGAGGAATTTGAGTAATGGTGAATGGGCTAAATATAAATAGTATTATTTTAATATGTATTAATAGTATGTTTACCTAAATATAGATATCAATATCTTCCTTTGCGTCTTTGCTCCTTTGTGCCTTTGCGCGAAATAAAACTAAATCTATGCAACTACCATTAATTAAATATCCTACCTTGGGGATAATCAGTTTGTTATTATTAAGTATTAATATTCAACCAGTATTTTCCAATTCTTCCCCGACTCTAATACTGGCACAAAACACAAATAGTCAAGCAGCTACAGACGCTTTAAATCAAGGGTTGGAAGCGATTCAATTAGGAAAAGTAGAAGCAGCAATTACCGCGTTTCGTCAAGCTATTAAATTAGATCCTAAATTAGCAGCAGCGCACTATAATTTGGGTTTAGCACTCCGACAATCAGGAAAGTTACAACCTGCGGCAGATGCTTTTTATCAAGCAACTCAAGCGGATTCTCAATTTGCTTTGGCTTTTGCCAATTTAGGTGGGGCTTTATTAGAAGGAAATAATTTAAAATTGGCGCAAGATTATTTAAATAAAGCTTTGCAATTAAATCCAAATTTGGGTTTTGCCCATTATAACATGGGGTTACTCAGGGAACAGGAGAAAAATTGGTCAAGTGCGATCGCCTCTTTTCAAAAAGCTAGAACCTATAGTCAAAATGCTCCAGAACCTGCCTATCATTTAGGTATATGTTATTTACAACAAGGGAAAATTGAGCAAGCAAAGGTAGCCTTTAACCAAGCAATTAAAATCAATCCCAAATACGCAGAAGCGTACTATAATCTTGGTACAATTTTATTTAATCAGGGTCAATTAAATGAAGGTTTAGCAGCTTTCAGAAAATCAGCCGCCGCTAATTCTAGTTATGCTAATGCTTATTATGGTGCAGGGTTAGTTTTTATGCAATTAAAACAATACAAGGAAGCTATACAAGTCTTCCAATATGCACACGATTTATATAATATTCAAGGTAACTTACAGTGGGTTAAAAATTCCCAGCAGTTATTACAACAGTTAGAGAATAGGAAAAAATGAGGTTATGCTATAAACTAGAATATATGTTATATTCAAAAATTACATTTCACTAGTTATTAAGCAAGATAAATTAATAATAATGAAAGTCATAGATTTACAAATACCAAAACAAATAGAATTACCTGTACATTTAGTAAATTCTTCAAAAAAATTCACATTTATCGATCTATTTGCGGGTATTGGAGGGTTTAGAATTGCTTTAGAAAACCTAGGTGGTCAATGTTTAGGATACTCTGAAATAGATAAACAAGCTATTAAGGTATACCAACAAAATTTTATCAGTTATCAAAACAAAGATGAAACTGAATTAGGAGATATCACTAAAGTTACAAAACTTCCATCTAATATTGATGTAATTGTAGGTGGTGTCCCTTGTCAACCTTGGTCAGTCGCAGGTTGTTTAAAGGGTTTTGACGATCAGAGAGGAAAATTATGGTTTGATGTGATTCGGTTGGTCAATAAAAGTCAACCTAAAGCTTTTATTTTTGAAAATGTTAGTGGTTTAGCAAGTCCCAAAAATAAAGAAAGTTTAGAACTAATATTACAGAATTTTTCTGATATAGGATATGCTGCTAAATGGAAAATATTAAACGCTTATGATTTTGGTTTACCTCAAAATAGAGATAGAGTTTTTATTGTTGGAATTAGAAATGATCTCGAAAAATCCCAGGAATATAGATTTATCCTTTACATATTCACCCCAAAGTTTTAGAGATTTTAGATGAATTAAAAAATATTGAATTTATAGAAAAAGTTAAATTAGATGCAAATACCTTATTTAAAGGTGTAATACCACCTTCAAGAACTCGATTTCAAAAAGATGATGAATTAAATGATTTCTTTATTTTCTCAGATTTAAGAAATGGACATACAACAATTCACTCTTGGGATATTATTAAAACTTGATATATCATAAACCAAGCCTGTTTTCTCTGCATTGGAAATAGTAGGAATCATCAATCAAATCCTGATCTTCGTAAAACTATTGAACAGTTTACTACTTAATTTTGATGATTGAATCGGTGTTATAGCGGTTATTGGTTGAGTGAAATACAAGAACCCCAACCCCAACCCCTCCCCCTTCGGGTGAATGCCTCCAGCACGCTACGCGTTAGCAAAGCTCCACGAAGTGGCACACCAGTCGCCTACGGTGGGAAACCCGCCTACAGCGCTGGTTCACCGTAAGCGAGGAGGGGGCTTATGACTGTATCTCATTCAAGTGTATAGTGCTATATTTTATGTAAGTTAAGTTAATAATTACCCTCCTGCGAGGGTTTTCAAGTAATAGCAAAGTTATCCTAACTTTCAGTAGTTGTAGAAGAAACGATAGGAATTTTTATTTCACTTGTAAATGTATCTAATAGTTTAAATGAAAATACCACAATAGCCGTTATTGAAAATAATGTCATCGCTAACCATAAAAGATGGTTACTGTGAAAATACCAGCCAGCTATAGCTATAGGCATGAAACCTCCGCCAAAGGAAATGAGGGCAGAATTACGTAAAGTTCGCCCTTCGGTTAAACCTCCAAAGAATCCTTCCAAGATTACGGTAACTGCAAACAACCCTTGGAATGGTAATAACCATCTGACATAGTAAGAAATGTTTTCAGTTACTTCAGTGTGGTTGGTTAATAGTCCAAATATAGTTTCTGGAAAGAGAATATATAAGATAGCAATGGGAATTGAAAGCAATAAGCTAGTGATTATACTAACAATTAGTAATGGTTGTAGCTGCTGTAATGTACTTTGTCCCTTAAAGTTTCCCGTTAGGCTTTGGGTGGCAAATCCTACTCCTTGAACAACAAACATATTCAAAGCTGCTGCTTGAATAAGAACACTATTTTCGGCTAATATCTCTGTTCCCATTGCCGAACTGAGTTCAGTAAAAATGGCAAAGGTAGAGACTACGGCCAAACTTCTTATTAACATATCTCTATTGAGTTTGAAGGTAGCTTTAATAGCTGACCAATTCAAGACTTTTGGGATTACACCTGATACAATTGACCAATCAATGTGGAAGGAAACTATAATTAAACCTATGAATAATGCTACGTACTGGCTGATGGCTGTAGTTAAACCAGCCCCTGTACTAGCCCAACCCCAGCGAATAATAAATAAGTAGTCCAGCACTACATTAGTGAGGCTTTCTATTACAGAAATTAGCACCACAAAAATATTCAGTTCTCGGCCAAAAAACCAACCAACTAGGACAAAGTTGAGTAAAACCGCAGGTGCGCCCCAAATACGAGCCTGAAAATAGTCAAGACCGGCATCTTTTACCTCTGTTGCACCGACTAAAAAGGTAAACCCTACTGTTTGTAAAGGGTACTGAAGAATCACGATGAGTATACCTATCCCGAAGGCAATCAGACCATTTCGGAGTAATACTAATAGTATGGCTTCTGGATCATCTGTTCCTACAGCTTGTGCTGTCATGCCGTTGCTAGAAGAACGCAAAAAATTCAACACTCGATATAAGTAGCTAAAAAGAATTGTGGCTAAAGAAACTCCTGCTAGGTAACGGATATCAGGTAAATGTCCCAAGTAGGCTAGGTCTATTAAACCCGACAATGGCACAACAATACTAGAGAGAATATTTGTAAATGCCAGTCGGTAAAAGCGAGATAGGAAGTTATATTCTTCAGGGATTGTAAAATTCATCATTCTGAATTGTTAATTTCTTGGAAATATTTTCAGTAAATTCTTATCTATCTGGCAACTGCTATATTGACCCTAGCTTCATGTTATAAATGCGCCAATGCCCAGACGTGGTAGGGGAATTCTGGTTCGTTATCTAGGGAATGAGAAACAGGATCATATTCGACCCATTGAGAGAAATTAGCAATGATACATTGGCGATTTCCCCAAGAACCAGTTTGAATGTTATCTAGAGGAAATCCACATTCATGGAGAAAGTGTTTGAGTCCAGTTTCTGTCCAGCGTGTGCAATCTATTGGGTAATTATGAAGTTTCACCAAAAAAGGGACAGAGATGAGAAAATACCCCCCTGGGGAAAGCATGGAAATAATATTGCGACCGGCTCGATAGGGATATAATAAATGCTCAAAAACTTGTTCTGCAATAATTAAATCAAACTTTTTTGGCAAGGGTGCAGAACAAATATCATATTCTGGATAGTTAATATTTTCATACTCTTGAAACCCAAAAGTTTCCCAAGTCTTGCCTGAAACTTCTAATACTCGCCATTTTGAAAACGGCAAATTCTCTAGTAGTTTTGCCGTTTCCCGGTTCATTATGACTCGA
Organism: Dolichospermum sp. ST_sed8; assembly: GCA_028658405.1. Taxonomy (GTDB): domain Bacteria; phylum Cyanobacteriota; class Cyanobacteriia; order Cyanobacteriales; family Nostocaceae; genus Dolichospermum. The sequence continues at coordinate 6,120 of JAKOGY010000053.1, forward strand.
CTCCAAGTGATCCCCATAATTGTATTTCTTGTATAAATTCTTGATAATTTAATTTTATTTTTGAGTAAATATACGATTAAGTTCGTCTTCACTCAGAGCTATTAATGGCGTGAGATCAGGATTTGATAAAAAAGCGGGTCTTTCTTTGTTGGGAAGGGCGCTGTTTTCAATACTGCTATAGGTGATGACAAAGTTTCGGCGGTCCCAGGGAGAAATGTTGGCAACGGAACCATGTAATGTATCATAGTGTACAAACAAAACCGACCCCGCTAGGCCTTTCGGTGCGACAATTCCTTGCACAGATGCAAATTTGGCAATTGTTTCTGGAGCGACTGCTAAGGATGAATTAGTAGTCGAAGCAGAATTTGCCGCTTCGAGTATTCCCTGTTGATGAGAACCAGGTATGTAATATACTGGTCCATTGAATTCATTGACTTCATCTAAGAAAAGGATGGCATTTCCTCCTTTTGGTGAGGAAATTCGTTCGTAATATTGTGCAAATGCAGAGTCTTGATGCCATCCCCACATTCCGCCGGTAAAAGCTGGCTTCATGACGATTTTGCTGCGAAAAACGTACAATTCACTGGCAAAAAGTTGTTGTGCAACTGCCAATAGACGAGGGTGACGGACTAAATCTCGGAAAATTTTGTTATTGAGATGAACTCCATAGAGAGTGCGTAAGGTTTTTTGATCATCTTCCAAAACACGACCAACTGCTTCATCGTCCATGACATTGGGAATTTGATCACAAATTACTGATATTTCCTCACGGCTAAAACACTCTGGAATGAACAAAAATCCTTGTTCTTGATAACTTTTTAGTGCTTCTGTTGTCAGTTTCATTTTGCTGTTAATTAGAATTTACTTAGTTAATGCAGATAATAAAATTTGTACTATTTCAAAACATGAGAAATGCTGTTCCTCTGTTTAAATTCTAAAATTTTATCTACTGCTTTTTGCGTGCCACCTGATGTTATCAAAGAATTACTTAATAGATCAATGTTACTACGAATTTTTTCATCTTGGATAATCTGTTCAACAAGCGATCGCAATTTCAATGGAGCAATATTTTTCTGTTTTACCCATACTCCTATATTTAATTCTTCTACACGATTAGCTACTAAATATTGATCACCTCCTTGGGGAAATACAACCAGTGGTACTTTGTTAATTAATGCCTCCCAAGTGCTATTAGTTCCCCCATGAGTAATGAAAACACTAGCTTGTTGAAGCACTTGCATTTGAGGTACATAGTTGCTGACAATAAAATTAGGGGGAATCTTTCCCAATTCAGCAATATCTATAAATTTCCCTACAGACATGACTACCGTATACTCACTATTTGCAAAAGCTTGTAAACATTGTTGATAAAAAAAGGTTTTAGAATTATATAATGTCACCGATCCTAGTGAAATATAAATAATTGGGTTTTCTGCACTCTTTAGTAAAGGAAATTGAGAATCAACTGCTCTCTCACTGTAGCAAGGTCCTGTAAAAATATAACTGGCATCGAAATATGAACGCTGGATCTGAAACATTTCCGATGTATAAACAATATTTAAATCTCCTCGCAAATTCATAGAATTTGGTTGTAGTTGAAATACATCTTTTTTGCTAATCGCCTTTAGTGTATATTTTTGGGTTAATTGCCGCCAAAGTCGTTGATGTCGGTAAAATCTTTGTAAATGTTTAACAATATCATTAATCGGGTAGGCTGCTAATAACAATGGTAACGGGGGCAAAAAATGAGGTGGTAGAAGAAAATTTGTATGGAAGCAAACGCTAGGTATATTAAGTAAATCAGCACAGATAGCAGCCCATAAGCATTTAGCATGAAAAATAATTAATTTAGGGCGGTTGATTTTTAAATTTTCTAATAAAATTGGTACAGCATCTAAGCAATATTCTATCAACCGAGATTGCAGTGTCGGATCTGAATCTGGAGGTTTCATGCTAGGAAGTGGTTGAAATCTAGCGCCTGCTGATTCTATTTTATCTCGAAATTCATCGAAGTAATAATAATCTATTTTTTCTCCTCTATCAGCGAGTTCTTGAATTAAACCTAGAGTTGTATCAATCCGGGTGTAACTAGGAAGATCAAAGAAAGCAATATCTGCCATAATAGTAAATCCTCAATAATTAAACCCACTTTAAAGCTTGAGAAATAAAGTCAATATGGGGAGCTTTTTGTGCCATTCCTATCCCTACATGAGTTCCATATATGCCTTCGTTAACAACTGAATTTATTGACCAATCAATTGTTTCTTCAATCTTTTTATTAGTACCAAAGGCTATTTCTGTGAGATTTAAACCTCTTTCTAAGTTGTAAGTCATATCTAATAATGCAGCAGTCTCATCTTTACCATCTATGATCAGATGAGTTATGGCATTATCTTCTATTTCTAGATATTTTTCTTGACTTAATTTCACCCTATCTGTAATATATTGTAAGGGCTGCCAATTATAATCTTTTGTTTCTTGAGTTGTAGTTTGGGTTAATATGCCATCAAAATAGAAAGTTCCATCTACAGAAAAGCTGGATTTATTTGCTTTTGTATTCACTACTGAACTTTCCCAGAACTCAGCCACAGAGTAAAACCATCCTGACTCCAGTTCTACATCAGCATTAGCTATTTCTATATTCTCACCTAAAGAGCATTTGAGCTTGCTTCCTCTTGAGTCTGATAAGTATAACTCACTTTCACTTTCAGCTATTTTATCGTATAAAATATCTCGAATTGCTAATGCTTGTTCAAGATCACCTGATAATAGCTGATTAAAAGAATATTGAATTACAGGTAAGCTCCCATCAAACTTTACTGCTGGTAAATGTACTATGGTACTTTGAGAATCATGCCAGAGTTGTTTAAGTTTGTAATAGTAGCTATAATCTGAAAAGATTAAAAAGGCTGTTTGTTTACTCTTAAAGTCATAATCATCAAAAAAAATAGTTTTATATCCTTGCTCCTGAGAGTAAGTATGAATTTCATTACTATCAACAATAATTGGCATCTGTCTTTGAATAAAAGCTTGATAAAACTCTAAGATGTGCATATTTATTTAAGGAATTACAAAACTTTATTGTCTTCAAGATATCTTAATTAAGTGTGAAAAATTAACAATTTTGGACAACAATTATGAGAATTGTTGCCCAACTGCTTAGACTAGTCTTAGAACCTGTAAATACTTACATTACTAATTAGTTTTCTGCAAAAATTACTAGTAAATATTACCAGTAAACATTACCCAAATTGCTACGGGTTTCTTTGTTAACTTGTTCAAGTTTACGTTTTTGTGTTTTCTTAGCGCTCATTTTAGTTGCTCCTGAAAATTTGCAATTTTAGCTACTAATTGGCGAGTTGTTTTTTAACTCGTTGATATCACTGTATCAGCATCAATTTGATTTAACAAGATCAATTTCCAAAATGTTTACATTTTTTAATAAATAAAGATGGATCAGGTAATTAAGGTTTAATTTGCAGTTTTTAAGTCAAAAAAACCCTTTATATTACAGTCCGCTTGCACAATATAACTATGCCAATGAATATAAATTGTATTATCCCATTATTCTAACAAGCTCTACTTTGCTTTAACTAATTTTCAGCTTATAAGCATTGATTTTAATGTTTTATTTGTTAATTATCTTCAGCATTTGTGTATGACTATTACTGGTGAATTATTAATAGAATAGGCTGATGATAAAAAGCGTATTAATCATAATATAAATATCCGGTTTTATTCGTGAAATTACTTGGATATGATCAACTCGTAGCCTGCTATCCTAGCAAAGTACCTTTATTAATGTGAGAATACCAATGGCGGATTTAAAAATAACGGCTGGAGAAAACTATAATGATTATGTAGGACCGGCAAAAGAGTACGATTTCATGGGAGCGTCTCAATTTCGGTTGCTTTGTACACTAGGTCTCCGATCTCAGCATAAATTGCTTGATTTTGGCTGTGGTTCGCTCCGTGCAGGTCGGCTTTTTCTACCTTACCTTGATGAAGGTTGTTATTACGGCGTAGAACCCAACAAGTGGTTAATCGAGGATGCTATAAAATTCCAAGTTGGAGAGGATCTCCTTCGCATCAAGAAACCGTGTTTTAGTTATAACGATAAGTTCTCTTTAGCTGAATTTGAAACCGATTTTGATTTTATCCTCGCACAGTCCGTATTAACTCATACTAGGACTAATTTAGTAAATCTTTGTTTTCAGAACTTTGCTCAACATTTGAAACCTGATGGTCTTATCGTTGCTACTTTTATGGAGGGAGATACCGACATGGAAGGAGATGGTTGGGAATACCCTTTGTGTGTAACAATTCGACCAGCCACAATTAAAAAGTTAGCACAAGATGCCGGACTGGTAGGAATCTCAATCCCCTGGTTTCGTCCTAGACAAACTTGGTATGTTTTTGCGAAAAACCAAGACCGTCTTCCAACTCAGGCTATGTTTCCTTATCTTCATGGTGTTGTCCTATTCGATCCAATGTTTGAGAGATCAAAAGCATAAAAATTGACACAACTTTTACTGGATCTGGGTTTCTGGCTTTATTTTCCAATCCGATAGATGTAATCATTGCTTTAAACTAAAACTCTTATATAGCAAGGGTTACATCATTTCATTTAGGGAAAGTAACATAAGATAGTTATAAGTCACATTTGTACGGAGTTATGGGACAGGTTACATAAGATTGCAATTTATCGGCATTAAATAATCTTTATGCTTTGAGAAATAAAATCAATATAAGGAGATTTCTGTGCCATACCTATGCCTATGTGCGTTCCATATAACCCTTGATTCATAATGGAATTTATCTCCCAATTCACATTTTTTTCAAGATTTTTGTTACAGCCAAAGCCTATCTCAGTAAAACTCAAGTTACGTTCTAAACCATAATCCATTTCCAGTAATATAGAAGTTTCATCTCTACCATCCAAAATGAGATGAGTTATAGTATTATCTTTGATATGAATATATTTTTCTTGACTTGAATTTACCTTTTCAAGTAAATATGTCAAAGCATTCTGGTGACGTTCTCTAACTTGTGGGTTTGCACAAGCGTAAATTATGCCATCAAAAAAGAAAGTTCCATCTAGTGAAAAACTTGATTTATCACTTTGAATATTGACTATTCCGCTTTCTAGGATTTCCGAAATTGAGTAAAACCATCCTGGTTCTAAATCATCTTCAGTATTTATAACTTCTAAACTTTCTGACAATAAGCACGTTAATTTAGTCCCTCTATGATCAGATAAATATAATTCATCTTCCACTTCAGCAATTTGCTCATAAGTTTTAGCTCTTAACTCTAATACTTGTGTTAAATCACAAGAGAGAAGTTGCTCGAATGAATAAGCGATGATTTGAGGATTTATATCATACCTAACTGCTAGTAGATGGATAATCGTACTTTTGGAGGTATGAGATAGCTGTATAAGTCGATCATGATAACTATAATCTGAAATTACAGCAAATACTAGTTGTTGACTAGCAAAATCGTAATCATCAAATAAAATAGTTTGATATCCTTGCTCCTGAAAATAATAATTAAGATCAGTGCTATCAACAAGGATAGGAATTTTTTTATTAACTAAGGAATGATGAAAACGTATGGCATTCATTGAGAACTTTGTTCCTGTTTTGATTGATGATAAAAATTACTAACCTTTGGGGTTATTTATTTTGTTAAATAGAGTCAGATAAACAGAACATATCCATATTTTTCATGGTATTAAATGTAACTAAATTTTCTTTGTCGTCAACAGTAACATTATTATCCTGCTCATACAAGTTCAGTTAACAAAAGTTAACCATTTTTGAAAAAGAATAAGCCTCAAAGTATTTAATGGAAAGTCTCTACATTTTTGGACACAAATATCTAAATATTTTAACTAATGATTAATTTCTGTGATTTTTGGAGACAACCATTAGAGAAAGGGACAGACAAATTTGAATAAATCGGTCTACCTGGAGAGAAAAACTCACCAAAAGCAATATCAAAATCTAAGTAGGTGAACACAATAAAACCAAACTGTGTCAAGAAACGTAAAATCGCTGAAAACTTCTTTACTCTTTACTCTTTGCCTCTTGCCTTGCTATAACGACAATTTTCAACGCCAGCCTACTTAGGAGTTAAATTATCATCTGCGTTTATCTGTGTTCATCTGCGGTTAATGTGATCACTCCTTCCCATTTTACCAACATTTTAGCACTAATTCCTGGTACTTTATCAACATCTTGTAAAGAAGTAAATTTTTGCTGTTGACGAGCGATAATGATCTTTTGTGCTAACTTTTCACCCACACCAGGAAGAGTTTCTAATTCTGCTTGACTGGCTGTATTGAGATTAATTTTAGTGTTAATCGAATTTACAAAAGATGATGGTTGTTTGATTTGGGGACATTTTTTAACTTCCGCATCAATTTTAGATTTAATATTTGCTGGTAAACCGGGTTTTATCTTACCATAAAGACGATTAAATTCCCGTTGATAATGTGCTGCTACTGTAGGATTTTCAATCACTATTAATGTCTCATCATTGCCATTATTTGCTGCTTCTGACCAATTATGTGAACATGTAATTACGGTTTGGTTATCAATGACTGCAAATTTATCGTGTAATAAATCTCCCTTGGCTAAAATTGGGACTCCAACGGTAGAAATGGGATTTTTCCAAGGACGGTTATCAACTTCATATTTACAGTTATCACTTAAAGCAAATCCCATCATATCCAAAGCTTCACTATAGGGACGATAGGCAAATTGTGGTGCAATTAAAGCCCGAACTTGGACATTTTGATGATGACGTTCTTCAAGAATATTGGCAAGTTGTTGATCTGAAAATACAAATAATACTAAATCAACAGTTTTTGTACTTTTAGATAAAGTTTTAGCAATTAATCCATTACTGCTAATACTCCAAGGTTGAGTGGGAGAAATTGGGGAAAAATGAATTGTAATTTTGCTATTCCCTAATGTAATTGTTTGTGGGTTACGAACAGGTTTAGTAACTCCAAATTTACTATCTGGTTTTCCTCCTACTCCGTCACCCCAGATAATATTAAATTCTTCCGTGAGTAAACTTGCTAATTCAGAACTATCAATTTTTAGTAAATTATTGGCATTTCCTAAACTACTAGAATCACTAAAATCTCCAGACGTATCACTCAAAGTAAAATTGGCAGAAGTAATAATCATAAACCGATGATCAACAATGACAAATTTATGGTGCATTAAACTGCTACCCTTTGAACCAGGGGAAACGCATCTTATCAATAAGGACTATTTAATCTCAATAATGACCCAAAAATTCGCATTAACGTCTACTTATTGACAATAACTTAAACCATCACGATGACTCTGAAAAAATCAATCAAACGATAAATACCGATTCTTTCGTTTATACACAAAAATGGTGTTTTGTCAATAAAATTTAGATGCGTTTCCCCTCGGTTATTGACTCTACAAAAAGTGATGCCTGATTAATTAAAACATAAGAAGAGGTGAAAAACTAATAATGTAGTTTCTCCCTCTCCTGATGATTGTAATAAGTGATGATTCTAACGAATATACTCTTTCAATACGCTGTTACGGTTGGGGTGGCGTAATTTACGGAGTGCCTTCGCTTCGATTTGGCGAATGCGTTCGCGGGTGACGTTAAAAATCTGGCCGATTTCTTCGAGGGTTTTCATGCGGCCATCGTCTAAACCGTAGCGTAGTCGCAGAACGTCTCTTTCACGGGGGCTGAGACTATCGAGGACTTTTTCTAGGTCTTCCCGCAGCAAGTTCTTAGAAACTTGATCTTCTGGGGTTTCACCATCAGATTCAATAAAATCGCCTAAACGGGAGTCTTCTTCTTTACCGATAGGTGTTTCTAAGGAAATTGGTAACTGGGCTGATTTAGCAATAAACCGCAGTTTCTCGATGGTCATTTCCATGCGAGTGGCAATTTCTTCTTCTGTGGGCTTGCGTCCCATTTCTTGGGATAAAAGTTTGGTGGTTTTCTTAATCCGTGATATGGTTTCGTAGAGATGAACAGGTAGACGGATAGTCCGGGACTGATCAGCGATCGCTCTAGTAATTGCTTGACGTATCCACCATGTAGCGTAGGTAGAAAACTTATAGCCTTTTTCGTGATCAAACTTTTCAGCCGCACGAATCAAACCCAAACTACCTTCTTGAATCAAGTCTTGGAAAGACAAGCCCCGATTCATGTATTTTTTGGCAATGGAAACGACAAGCCGCAGGTTAGATTGTACCATTTTGTCTTTCGCTCTGCGGCCAACGTGGAGGCGATAACGAAAGGTTGGTAATGGTAATGATACTTCTGCTGCCCATTCACTGTCTCTAGGATCGCGTTCTAGGCGTTCACAAAGCCTTTCCCGCGCCCGTTCTAGTTCCAGTAATTCCGCAATTTTCCGCGCTAGTTCAATTTCTTCGTCTGCGCGTAACAAACGAATCCGCCCAATTTCTTGCAAATACAAACGAATCGAATCTTCGGTGTAGTGCTTTTTCTTGGTTGGTGTCCGACGACGCGATTTAGCGGCTTTTCCAGACTTTGCGTCGTCCTCATCAGACTGAGGCTCTAAAAAATCATCAATTTCGCCGTCATCACTCAGCAATAAGTCCTCTTCTTCTATTAAGAGAGCTTGTAATTCGATCTCAGGCGGATTTATCATTTCTAGGTCAGGCTGATAAATATTTTCGAGTACGTTGTTAGCCTGGTTCATGCCGCTTTCCTCATGCTCCTTGCAGAATCAGTTAATGAAAACATTTTGATTACTTTTGGGATTTTAAGTAATCCATAAACCGAAAATTGGGTGTTGGCTGATTACCCTAAGATATTTTCGGTGATTTTTTTCCTGTTTTAGGCAGGATTGTTCAATAAAAGTGGTCAATGTCACTTTGAGAGTGAATTGCTCGCTTTTTTAATTGTCATCCCTGGAAATTCTGCATCTCCCTTTTGATTGACCAAATCAATCTATGATCGGTCTTTTTCAAAAAGTTTCCTGATGCAAATCTTAAGTGGATGACATTTGACAGATTTAACTGTAAATACTGTTCCGATTGTAGCCTGTTTCACAAAAATTGCCCTGTTTTTGTGCATTATTTATGAACTTATTTACTAAGACTAAGCCACCTTTATCAAAAAGACATTAAAAATGGTGGTGATACCATTAAATCTTGTCGAAAACTTTTTGGTTTAGCAGTGGCATTCTTATTAAATTAAGAGGTAGGCACACTCGATGCTTTATAAAACTTATCCAAATTGTTCCCAACTAAACAACTAGCGTTTATGTTCTGCTTTAACTTAATCCGACGGCGGGTAATTGTTTACAGATATTAGTTCTGGTTGAACTAATTGTACATAATTACTATTAGCTAGTGATTGGTGTTTGTTTCCAGGCACTAACCCTTGTATATGCTATACCAAGAACCTGAACTAAGGAGTTAAAGTTATGGCATATTTTATTGGGGTGAGAGATGAATGGAGATTTCACTCGATTCAGCCTTACTCACACATTAGCGCAGAGTTGAGATTTCTACCCTGTGCAAGTTGACAAACTGTTCTTCCTGTATACAACGATATTTTAATCAGGTGATAAAAATATTGTTGCTAAAGTTGCCAAATGATATATTTAAGTAAATCAATTTATGTTGATTGTGCTTTTAAATACTTTGGATTTCAAGAAGGTGGCTGTCATTTGGTTTTGAAAAGTTTTGTGTATGCTTACTAATCTTTGCTTGTAGATAATATCTAGTTGCGCTTTATAAGCATAGCAAATGCTTTCCCTCTTTGTGGAGAAAATTTCTGATTTTTAGGGAAAAAGTTATGGAAAGAAGGAACAGGGGATGCACAGAAGTAATTACCAATTACCAATCCCCAATTACCCATGACCTTAGATATCTAAATCTGTCATATTCAGTTTAGAACCATAGGTTTCAATAAATTCCCGGCGGGGTGCGACGCGATCGCCCATTAAGATGGTAAAAATCCGATCAGCTTCGGCTGCGTCTTCAATTTCCACTCGTTTGAGGGTACGAGTTTCAGGATTCATGGTGGTTGTCCACAGTTGTGCGGGCATCATTTCTCCCAAACCTTTAAAACGCTGAATGGTATAATTAGCATTGCTAGGAAGAGTACCGAGATGCTGTTGCAATTCCCGTTCGCTATAACAATACTGGTAATTTTTGCCCCGTTCTACTTTGTAGAGTGGAGGACAAGCAATATAGATGAATCCTTGTTCAATCAGCGCCCGTTGATAACGATAGAAAAATGTTAATAGCAGCGTGCGGATGTGCGCCCCATCTACGTCAGCATCAGTCATTAATACTATGTGATGATATCGTAATTGCGCGGCGTTGAATTCTTCACCTTTGACACCTAAACCAAGTGCCGTAATTAACGATTGAATTTCGTTATTTTTATAGATTTTGGCATCGTCGGTTTTTTCGATGTTAAGAATTTTACCACGAAGCGGGAGAATTGCTTGAGTACGGCGATCGCGTCCTTGCTTGGCGCTATTGTGAACAAATACACCAGAGGCTAAGGCGAAGTTATGAGTTTCAGGAACTTCGATATCGTAAACATCTACCTGTTCTAGTAAACATTCAATACTCACAATCCGGTGATTGTAATTAGCGACAGCTTCATAAGCTAAGGCTGGATTACCATCAAAATGAGCGCGATGTAAAGCCAAGTGTGATTCAGCCGATAAACGCTGTAAATTAGTTGGGTTATTATTACGCTTATTGAAATCAAGATGATGGCAATGTTCTCCGTCTGTTAGTGTATAAACTTCTAAAGAACGGTTATACCAATCAGCTAAGGTATGAGTAAATAACCAAGAATCAGAATGGGGATTCCAAACCATTTCATAACCATCAATGCTAATTCCTGGATTGGTTGTATCAGATATTTGCCGATACAAAGGCATGAGAGAATCATTAGCTGTTAACAACGCGGCTGGCTTGTAGCTACCATCACGTAACATGAAGCGGTGATCGGGTGTGCAAATAATTGTTTCCCCATTGTCTAATGTCACTTTGATGACTTCAGCATTGGCTTTAGTCATACGGGGGTTAATGATCCGTTCTACCCCAATAGTGCCATTATTACGAATGGTGTAGCAAAAATGTTCTTTTCCTATTGCTTGTTCGGCGACAATTTCTTTAAAACTGAGCGATCGCCCATCAACTAATGCTACTAATGTATCACCATGAAAACAGCCACCCGCAGAATCGCCTTCTACGATATATATTTCCGATTCAGCAGGATCACGAGAACTACAATCTGCTAATTTACCAGGTAAAGGCGAAGATTCTAATACCGATTTCCGACGAACTAATTCCCGTGCATGACGCGCAGCTTCAGCGGCTTTAAAGGCTTGAATAGCTTTGTCTAAAATGGAATCAGCTATACCAGGATGAAAGTCTAAATACTCCGTGAGGACTTCACCGACAAAAGAATCAACGATACCGCGAACTTCTGTATTTCCTAGTTTAGTTTTGGTTTGTCCTTCAAATTCAGGGTCTACTACTTTAACAGAAATTACAGCGGTTAAACCTTCGCGGACGTGTTCACCACTGAGGTTAGATTCACCTTCTTTAATTTTATTCCGTTTGCGAGCCGTGGCATTTAATGTCCGAGTTAAAACTGCTTTTAAACCTTCTAGGTGTGTACCACCATCAATAGTCCGAATATTATTAGCAAAGCCGAGGACATTATCTGTGTAAGCATCAGTACACCACTGGAGAGCAACTTCTACTTGGACGTTGTTGCGTTCCCCCTGGACATAGATAATTTCTTCATGGAGAGGTTGCTTCTCACGATTCATGTAGGCGATATACTCTTTAATACCACCCTTGTATTCGTAAATTTCTATTCTCGATGTGTCACTTTTCAGGATTTCTAAACGATGATCCGTAAAAATAATTCTGACACCTGCATTCAAATACGCCAACTCGCGCAAACGTCCTGATAAAGTAATGTAATCGAATTCTATGCTGGTGGTAAAAATTTGTGTATCTGGCTTAAAGGTAATAGAAGTACCAGTTCTATCTTCTGCATAAGGCTGTGCTACCAATTCCGTAACGGGGAAACTCCGTTCATACCGTTGGTTATGTACCTTGTGATCTCGCCAAACCGTAACTTCGACAAACTCAGATAAGGCATTAACAACGGAAATACCGACTCCGTGTAAACCACCGGAAACTTTATAGCCACCACCACCAAACTTACCACCAGCATGGAGAACAGTTAACACTGTTTCTAAAGCTGATTTCCCTGTTTTGGGGTGAATACCGGTAGGAATACCCCGACCATCATCTGTTACGGTGACAGAACCATCAGCATTGATATCCACTTCAACATGGCTACAGTAACCTGCTAAAGCTTCATCAACTGAGTTGTCCACTACCTCGTAAACTAAATGGTGGAGTCCTCGCGGACCTGTAGTACCAATGTACATCCCTGGTCGTTTGCGGACGGCTTCCAGACCTTCCAGAACTTGAATCTGATCGGCACTGTAACTGCTCGTCATGAAAATTCTCCTGATGCTTGGGGTTAAAATCGCCAAAAGGCGAAGAAAGTCAAATCGCCCCAACATTATAACACAAAAGCCTTCCTGCCGTCTGTAGCGCAATTTGATGAGAAGTTTATCTAGGGGATATGATGTGATCTAAAGAGGAGGGCAAGAATATTTCCCCTGAGAGGTTGAAAGAACAAGTCTAATTTATAACCTACCTGGCAACTGGAAGTCGCGGAACCACAGAGACAAAACCCACCTGCGTGGGTTAAAAAACTTTGATTTTTCATTAGTCCACGTATCCCTTACGGGATCGAAGGAATAGATAGACTTTGCTTGTGTAGTAGCGAATTATATTCGCCAAAAACTTTTCAAACAATATCTACTGACTAATGAATGGGCGCAGGCCCTGCGCCCCTACTGATTAATGAATGGGCGCAGGCCCTGCGCCCCTACTGATTAATGAATGGGCGCAGGCCCTGCGCCCCTACTAACTAATGACTAAATTAATTGTAATTTGTGGAGCGACGGCGACGGGTAAATCTGGTTTAGCTTTGAGTTTAGCCCAGAGATTAGATACTATCATTCTGAGCGCTGATTCCCGTCAAGTATATCGTGATTTCGATATTGGAACGGCTAAACCAAATGTAGCTGAACAAAAATTAGTTCCCCATTATTTAATAGACATCTGCGAACCAACTCAGGTAATGACATTATCAGATTATCAGGAACAAGCACAAGCTTTAATTGCTAGTTTAAAAGTTGAGCCATTGTTGTTAGTAGGTGGGACTGGTTTATATATCCGTTCCATTGTGCAGGGAATGAAGATTCCTAGAGTTTCACCACAGCCAGAATTGCGATCGCAATTAGAATCTCTTGGTCAATATCAACTTTATCAAATATTGCAACAAGTTGATCCTATTGCTGCTCAAAAAATTCATGCTAACGATTTGGTAAGGACATTAAGGGCTTTAGAAGTTTATTATACAACTGGTATTCCTATTTCTGAACAACAAGGAGAAAATCCCCCCAATTATCCAATATTGCAAATTTGTTTAGATAGTAATGCCGAATATTTGGATGTGAGAATTCGCAAACGCACTGAACAAATGATTGCAGATGGTTTAGTTGGTGAAGTTGAATATTTAGTAGAAAAATATGGTATTGATTTACCTTTATTGCATACTTTAGGATATCAAGAAATTAAGCAATATTTAGCGAGAGAAATTAACTTAGAAGAAGCGATAGATTTAATTGCTTTACATACAAGACAATTCGCAAAACGTCAACGAACTTGGTTTGGAAAATCTCCTAATGTTGAATATTTTGATATGGATAATCCTGATTTATTAGAAAGTGTTTGGAGGCGAATAAATGAATTTGTCTGAATCAGGATTTCCAGAATTCGATTTTTTTGTTTAATGTTTAGGGATTTCTTTTATCTGAATCAGGATTTTCAGAATTTGATTCTTTGTTTGATGTTTAGGGATTTCTTTTGTCTGAATCAGGATTTTCAGGATTTGAGGATTTTCAGGATTTGATTCTTTGTTTGATGTTGGGATTTTATGAATTTAAGGATTTGTGAGGAAGTTTCTGGCAAAGAATTAGTTAATTTGTTAGTTATTACCGAAAAATCAGGTAAATATACTTTTGTTATTCCTGGTAAAACCACCTTAATATGTTACTATTCTTGAATAATATACCAATAACAATCCTGAAAATCCTGATTCAGACAAAAAATTCACCAATAACAATCCTGTAAATCCTTAAATCCTGAAAATCCTGATTCAGACAAAAAAATCATCAATAAAAATCCTATAAATCCTTAAATCCTGATTCAGACAAAAAATTCACCAATAACAATCCTGTAAATCCTCAAATCCTGAAAATCCTGATTCAGACAAAAAAATCATCAATAAAAATCAAGAAAATCCAACTCTAAATAAATAAACTAGGAGACACTTTAAAATATTCTCCCAAAGCTTTTGCTTGTGCTTTACTAATTGAACGTTTACCGTTGACAACCTCTGAAACAACACCGCTACTAGAACCAAGAATGCGTACTAAGTCAGCTTGACGAATTCCGCTAGATTCCATGATATGTAGCAATATGTCATGAGGTGTAGATTCATCTATTGGATAATTTTCTTCCTCATAATCTTCAATTAGTCTGACAATCAATTTATCTAGAATTCGCTCCTCTGGAGTAAGATTCTTTTTAAAAGTTAGAAATTCTGCAACTTTTAAAAGTCGTTCATACTCGGCTTCAGTTTCAATTACTTGAGGAGCGATTTCTGCTAGTAATTGACTATAAGTTTTATCGTCAAAAGTAATAGTCATTTTTCCATTTATCTTTATTGTATTCGGCATGAGTTAGCAAGTATTTGTAGTGAACCTTTTTTGTTTCATAATTAATCCCAACAATTAAACGATAATCATTACCTTTAATATTAAAAACAGTAAAATTACCAACAGCTTCAGCATCTCGGTAAGTTTTTTGAACATCATCCAAACTTTGCCATTCGGATTTTTTAACAGTTGTATACCAACTCTCAATTTGTTTTTTGATATTGGGATACTTAGCTGCTTCTTCACGGAGGTTGCGAATTGAAATTAAGTGCATAGATTTGAGGGTTGTATTTTTTGCTGTTCATAAATTTGCTGGCAGGCTTTTTAAGAATAGATATATTCTCTCAAAATGAGAGAAAATTGTCAAGAGTCAATCAAGACTTATGCAAAATCTCTCTAAAACCCTCTTCCCTATCCCTAAGGGACGCTACGCGAACGTGTCCTTCGTTCCTTCGTGGTTCATTTTTCATTTCTCTGTAATTAAAAACTCCACAAAGATAAAAAATCCTTGAGGAGCTTGAGAGAGTATTGACAGCTTATTAACAAGCGATAAAGAATTAAACCATAACGCACCAAATAGTAAATTTACTAATTATCTGGAAGTTGTTTTTTCAAAGCATCTAATAAAGCCCAACGGCTATCAGTAGGTTTTTCAGACACAGGAGCATTCAAAATACCTGGACAGTTAATGTTACATAATTGACGCTGTGGCAATGCTAAACACATCTGCTGATAGAGCCATTCACCAGGATCAAAATGACCATCAGGTGCTAAAGTTTCCAGTAAATCTTCTACAGCAACTTCCATTTCTACAGGCAAATCTTCCGTTTGATTAGCGGTTTCATCTAACCAAATCACTTCCTGAGCATTGAGAACCAGACGATGATTATACTGCTGCAAACAGCGATTGCAGGTACAAGTAACAATTGTTTCTGCCTGAGACGAAACTTCTAAATAATTACCCTGATGTTTAACTTGGATAACTCCGCGAACTGGTGTCAATGTTTCTAGTCCAGGCAGAAACTCTTGAACTTGAATTTCCTCTGTCCGCTCCGGGGCTTTGGTTAGCTGCGGAATAAAAATAGCGTCCATAGGATTTGTGAAATACCCTTACAAAAAAATTCATCATGGGTAATAGGTAATGGGTAATTGGTAACTGGTAATTGGTAATATTCTTGTCTGTTCCCTGTTCCCTGTTCCCTATTCCCTGTTCCCTATTCCCTAATTACGGTGTAACAGCTTGACGAACAACTAAATGACGATAGGGTTCTTTACCACGACTGAAGGTTTCTAAATCAGAACATTCCTGCAATAACGTGTGGATTTGTCGGCGTTCTAAAGAACTCAGAGATTGAAGTTCTACCTCTCTACCAGAAAAACGGACTTCTGCGGCAGCATTTTCTGCTAGAGTCCGGATTTCAGATTCTCGTCTGGCCCGATAACCACTCAATTCAATTGTGTAGGCTATCTGATTTTCTTCTGGTTGATTCAAGTTAAGAACGGAATTTGCTAGATACTGAATTCCATCTATCACTGAACCACCAGCACCAATTAAAATCCTAATTTGTTCTGATGTTAAATTAGTTTGCTCTATTGTCAACCAGTAGCTTTCTCCTGCTGGTACATCTTGCTCAGAAGATGGGGTAGTTTCTAAATTAGCCCGTACTTGAGTAGATACACCAATCAGAAGTAGCAAATTCTGTAACCATTGTTCACTACTTTGCATAGAAATGTCGCTCATAATCAACCAGTAGCCTTTTTCTTAGAACTTTTGGGTTCAAATGGCAACGCTTTTACGTCGATGGTTTGTGCTTCTTTTTCCTGTAAGTCTACGATTTTTTGAATTTCTTCTGGTAGAGGTTCACGGGAAAGAATATAGGTTTGGACTGTTTGGAAAACATTACCAATTACCATATACATAAGTACCCCAGCCGGGAGGGGAAAGAATAAAAACATCCCAGAAAAGAGAACAGGGGTAATTTTGTTGACTGTATCTTGTTGAGGGTTGCCACCGCTGGAATTTTGTCCAGACAGCATTTGACTGACATAAAGGCTGATGCCAAAGAAGACAATCATTCCCACAATATCCCAATGAACTGTGTTATCAGGATCAATAGCACCGACTCTGCCCAAAGCATCTATAAAGAGAAATCCTTTGTCTGCTGCTAGTCCGGGAATTGTGCCTTGAATGGTCACTTCTCCGGGTTCTAAGGCTTCTATATTACCTTCGGCATCAATTTTGACCCTCTCTTCCCCTTTCATGATTTTCCATGCAGGAGTTAACTTAACTTCTGGGTGTTCTACTAAGAGCGAATCAAATGATTTACCTTCTACGGTTTGATATTGAATCTTAGTTTTTTCTCCCACTGTTAACTGATTACCACCCGGTAAGATGGCAGAGATGGGAGAATGATTCCCATCAGCAATGTAAATATTTTGTGGGGAAGTAGCAAAGGCTTGGGGTTGAATGCGCTCGATTTGTTCTTCCGGGAAGATTTGCAAGTTAACGGAGTAGTTGACTCCGGAAAAAGGTGAACCCCGCAAAGTGGCAAACAGTGCTAATAATACTGGCATTTGCAAGAGTAGAGGCAGACATCCTGCTAAGGGATTACCAAATTCATTTTGGACCTTGAGCATTTCCTCTTGTTGCTTTTGCTGATCGTCTTTATAACGTTCTTTGATTTCTGCCATGCGCTTTTGCATGAGAGGCTGCACAACTCGCATCCGTCGCATACTGCGGATAGAGCCGGCACTCAGAGGATAGAGTGCAAAGCGGATAACTAATGTTAATGCTACTATCGCTAACCCATAACTAGGGACAAAACCATAGAAAAGGTCTATGATTGGCAACATCACGTTGTTCGAGAGAAACCCAATACCAAAATCCATTATTCTGAGTTCAACCTGCGGTACTTTGACATTCTCACCCCGTTCAGGAGTGAGATGCTTAATTGAGCCTATCCTCTGACTATAGTTAGTTACCTTTCTATGCTAGAGGCGGTTCTCTCCTAAGCTTTTGCTCTATATTGTAGAGGTTTTTGTTAAGCATTGCTTTGACTATCCACCAGCTACGCAAGCTAAAGATAGTCGCAAATTAGCTAAAAATGTGAATCTTAACGCTCTAGACAAGTCACTGACTCAACCCTAAAGGGATTGAGCTTGTAAAGAACAAACTTTACAACGCAAGCAGCGACTAGCCCATTGAGACTAATCCTGATCCGCACTTCCGAATACTTCCCCAGTATGGCTTACGCCACGCTACGCTATTGGATTATCTGCAAGACTGTTTGTTAAGTCGTTGGTATGCATACAAGACATTTTGGATTAGTTGGGCGAGGGGACTTGAACGGGTTTGCTGGTTCCCGGGATTATATCCATTCAAAAATCAGCATTTAAATACCACAGTGAATAAATTCACTCGTGTCGCTTCCCTCTTTTGGGAACCAAGCCACTGAGTTTCCCGCATACCGCGAGGTTTCATGATTTATTTAGGACTGCTATATTGGGGATTTTTCGCAGCAACTCTTTCATTAATGTAGTCATAGACTTCCCGAAAGTTAGGAACAGCCCGCATTTCTATGAGAGTACCATTTTTGAGAGTAATTGCCATATCTCCCCATAGACCAATGCCACGGGGAACTTTGACAACTTTCATCACTTCTGAATAAATTACATCATAGCGATCGCGTCCCATCCAACCTCCCGTCACACATACCCGTCGGTCTGTAATGCGGAAACGTAGCCACACAGCCCTGACTATTGCCCCAACAGCTAGGGGGATACCCACCACCGTTAGGCCAATTAGTAGGTTGATAATCAAATCCCCAATGTGGGGACCACCCTCATAATAAACTTCTTCACGAATTCCCATTTAATACCTCAGTTTGTGTCAACAACTGTTTTAATTCTTGCAGAAATTTATGGGTTTGGCACTCAGATTCTGCTGTTGTTGTTTTCACAATTAATACTAGCCGCCATCCTGGGACTAATTCGGGCAACAATTGATATAATGCTGCTGTCATTTGCCTTTTTATTTTGTTGCGAACAACGGCGCGTTTACTGACTTTTGTACTAATGGCAATACCAATTTTTGTAGCTGGGGGGGCAGTATCCAAAGAAGGTTCTGTGGAAAGAGGGGGTTTTAAAGCTCTCAGAGTGAAATGAGAACTATGTCGCCGAATTCCTTCCCGGAAAACTGCCTGAAAATCCTGACGGGACTTGAGACGATATGCTTTGGGCAAAGCCACAACAGTTCTTAATTGCTGAATTTTACCTTAAACACTCAAACGATGCCGTCCTTTTCTTCTTCTAGCGCTAATCACGTTTCTGCCGTCTGGTGTCCGCATTCTAGCCCGAAATCCTGATGTTCTTTTTCTCTTACGGCAAGTGCCGCCTAGTGTGCTTTGCATACTGTTCTCCTATTAGGCGATTTTCATAAAAAGTCACAATCTCATATTTTACCACTTTACAGGCAATAAAACATAATTCTGGATAGAGTTATTAGTCATTAGTCATTAGTCATTGGTCATTAGTAATAACATATAACCTGTTCCGTTCTATAAAACTTACCCAAAATTACCAAAGTCTAGACACATCTGGACAGCGATAATCTTAGTGTTTATTTCCT
>JAKOGY010000516.1 GCA_028658405.1 Dolichospermum sp. ST_sed8
TACCAACAGAAGATCGAGAGTATTTATTTGAGTTTCTTCAAAAGCAACGAATTGAGAAAAAAAGGACTGAAATTCTAACTAATGCGGAGGAAGTTAAACAAGCTTTTAAGGATGGTACAGCAAAGAGAGGAAGTGTTGATGATTTGATTGCTGATTTATAGGTAATAAATCAGGAAGAGATAAAATATCACTATCTTTATTCTATTCTTTATTCTATATTGTAATTTTTATCCCTGCTCGAAATTCCCGCAATGCTTGAGCATGATTTTCTATATTAATACAACCCATCAATAAATCTACATCTAAACTCGGTAAAAGTTGCGATTTACTAACAGCTTCATATCCCTCATTTCCTAAACTATAAAACAATAATTCATCATTAATCCAAAACCAAACTTCAGGAATTTGTAACCGTTTGTATGCTTCCAGTTTATCAATTCCACCACTACTAACTACCACCTCAATCACTAAATCAGGGCGTTTTCTATTTGCTCCCAATTCATAGGATTTATCACCTTCTTTTTTAACCTTTTCAAATTCATTTTCTAGGGTAACAGAACCAGTCGGAGTAAAATCTAATTCCAAAAATTCTAAATAAATTTCCAGTAAAGCCCCGATACGTTCTTTGATAGTTTCGTGTTTTTTCCCTGGCATTTTCCGAATCTCCAAGATTCCATCTAAAAAAGATAACCTTAACCCTGGGCGCTCAATTAGCTGTTCAACAGCTTTAAATTCTCTCCAGGTTAGTTCACTAATTAAAATAGGTTCTGCTTCTCGTTCAATGAGTGTATTTATCATAAGACCTCGCGGTATGCGGGAAACTCAGTATCTTTAGACCTGAGAAGGAAGCGACACGGGCGGTTTTAACCACATTGAATCTTAAATTTTAGTCAGGTTTTTTGATTGGAAACCTGAAAAACCAACTCCCATTTCTGG
>JAKOGY010000517.1 GCA_028658405.1 Dolichospermum sp. ST_sed8
AATGTATTCAAAAATCCGAAATTACCGATTGTGACACCGGGGGGTGCGGAATGTGGGCTACAAACACACCACCAATTTGCTCAACCTTGTATTTGATGGTGCTGTGAAGCATCCCAAAACCTACATCAAGAATTGACTTATTTAACCCAGCTTTTTGCTTTTTACGCTTACCTTTTTTCGCTTTACTGGTCATATTCTTAACTTCTAGTTTTTCCGTTGCAATGAAGCTATTACTGCTGATTATTTCTACTGCAACTTGATGTACCCAGTTTTGACGTTGGTTAGCAACTCGTGCGACTAGTTTGCTAACTTTCACTTGGGCTTTTTTGAACCGTCTAGAAGCCTTGATTTTTTTGTTTCTGTTTGGTGCGCGTTTACGTCTCTTTTCCTGAGATGCTTTTTTGATTTTCTGTTCAGCAATCCTGTAAAAGTTAGGGGCATCAATTTGTTGATGATTTTCTCCATCGGTAATTGATAATGCTGATTTACAACCCAAGTCAATCCCTACTGCACCGACAGGTAAAATCTCTGGTTTTAGGACTTGTTCCAAGACATTAACTGTTATGGATGCGTACCATTTCCCATTGCGAAAAATTATAGTACAAGTAGTAGCTTTTCCCCAGTATTTGGCTTGTCCACGCATCTGGACTTTGCCAATTTTGGATAGATTTAGATACCCATTTTCGCCATTAGATTCTATTTTAAACCCCGCAGAATCTGGGTATGTCCACCCAGAATAATGTCTAATTGATTTGAATCTAGGGCGTTTACCCAATCCTTTAAACCAACGTTCAAAAGCAAAATCAACTCGCTTTAAAGTTGCCTGTAAAGCATGGCTAGGAAGTTCTTTGTATGCTATCCAAACTTCTTTGAATGCTGGTAAACAATTCTGCTGCTCAAAATAATCAACCTTGTGATTAAACTTTTGATAT
>JAKOGY010000518.1 GCA_028658405.1 Dolichospermum sp. ST_sed8
AATTGAAATGACAAATCTAAATTTTTGACAAAGCAAATTAGAGCTATGAATCAAAGATAAAGGTGCTTGTTCTCTTTCTAAACGCTGCCATTCTCGCTCTAAAACTTCGTCAAAGGAGCGACGGTTAGGAATTTGAGTTAAACTATCTATACTTGCTAGTTGTTGTAATTTTTGGTTAGCTGCTTCTAATTGTTGATATAGTTCTGCTTGCTTAATAGCCATAACTAGTGGATTTGTTAGTTGTGTCAATAAATCAATATCCGATTTAGCCCATTTGCGTGGGTTAGAACATTCATAAACTACCAATAATCCCCAAATATTGTTTTCCTGTTCAATAGGCACAACTAAATTTGCTTTAGCTTGTAATTCAGTCAGTAAATTTATATGACATGGAGAAAGCCCAGCATGGTCAATATCTTCGATTACATAAATATTATTTTGCCGATATTTGTAACCACATCGCTCAAATTTATCAAAAAAGTAAGTATCGTGGAATATTCTCCCTAACATACAATCCCATTCAGGGGATACAGACTCAACTATTACATATCCACTGCCATCTGCTCGAAACCGATAGACAATAACACGATCAGTTTTTAATAATTTACGGACTTCTATAACAGTTGTACTCAGAATTAGTTCTAAGTTTAAAGATGTGCGAATTTTTTGGGTAATTTTAGAAACTAGCTGCTCTTGTTCAATTTTATACTGTAATTCTTTCATAGTCCAGTGCATTTGTAGCAAGCGGCGCACTCGTTGTTTTAAAACTCCCCAATGAATCGGTTTAGTAATATAATCAACGGCACCAACAGCAAATGCTTTATCTACGGAATCTTGATCATCTAGTCTTGTGCATTTAATCTCATAAAATTGTAGTTTTTCGTAGTCAAACGTAGCTATATCCGTCACTACAATGAATCT
>JAKOGY010000519.1 GCA_028658405.1 Dolichospermum sp. ST_sed8
TGAACATCCTCAAATCCTGGACATCCTGATTCAGACAAAATGCAACTTCTGAAAATGTAGATGAATATTAAAAAAACATCCTGTACATCCTCAAATCCTGGACATCCTGATTCAGACAAAATGCAATTTCTGAGGATGTAGATGAATATTAAGAAATCATCCTGTACATCCTCAAATCCTGGACATCCTGATTCAGACAAATAATGTTAAAATTTTTATTATCAGAAAATAGTCAAAAAAGATAAACTAATTGAAAAATTAAAAAATAGCCCCAACAATGTAAAGTTTAGTGATATTCGTAAACTTTTAGAGTTAGAGGAATTTTTCTTAGATAGAATTACAGGTAGTCATCACATATTTATCAAAGATGAAACAATCTTAGTAATTCCAGTTCATAATAATCGGGTAAAATCAGTTTATGTTAAACGAGTATTAGAATTAATAGAAGGAGCGTAATCATGAATTATCCCATAGTTGTTTATCCTTGTGAAGAAGGCGGTTTTGTAGCAGAAATTCCCGCATTAAAAGGATGTTTAGCACAGGGTGAAACTTTAGAAGAAACCTTACAAGAATTGATAATTGTGCGAAACTTGTGGTTAGAAACAGCCGAAAAACATAGTCAAAAATTGCCAGATATTGAAGGTGCTATTGCAAAAGTGAAAGCTCTAAGTAGCGTATAAATTTTAGAATCAGGATTTCCACCGATTAAATGATTAACAGGATTGTATTTGAGTTTGATATTGTGGGATATTTGAATTAGCGCAATTTCTGAAAATGTAGATGAATATTAAAAAACATCCTGTAAATCCTCAAATCCTGAGCATCCTGATTCAGACAAAATACAATTTCTGAAAATGTAGATAAATATTAATAAAACATCCTGTACATCCTCAAATCCTGAGCATCCTGATTCAGACA
>JAKOGY010000520.1 GCA_028658405.1 Dolichospermum sp. ST_sed8
ATTGTTCTCCAACTTGGATTCGCACCCAAGCTAGTGCCGTCACGCAGGGCAAAATCGTTGGCAGTAACACCATCCGCATTACCCAAAAGCCCTTGAATCTGGCTACCACGGTAGTTAGCTGGACAGACAGTAATATTGAGATAACTGTCAAAGTCACGCAAAGTCACTTCATCATCGTCTGAAGTTGAAATAACCCCATCTGGACCTGCATAAATGAGGGTATATTGATTACCTTGACGCTGGATTCTGCTGTTACCAACAGATAGACTTTGACCACTTGTTAAAGTAGTGGTAACTCCCCCTATTTTCAGTTCCTGTCCGACAGCGAGTTCAGCATCAAACACCACATTAGAACCGCCTAGCTTCGTAGCAAAAGCTCTGTTGACGGAAACATTCCGGTTGTTTACCCAAGGTTTTTGACGGGTTTGAAGTTGAAAATCACCATTTGGAGATTCGACGAAAATAAACTCCCCAACCGCTTGGAAGTCATAATACCTTTGATCAAAAGTGATCATATGCACATCACCCCAACCTTGTCCACAAGCGATCGCGTTAACAATCGTACCTGTAACTGCTGTGGTGGTTCCAGGGATATAACCTGTTCCCGGAACTAAAGTTAAATCAACGGTTTCATTCCGTTCAACAGTGGTATCTACTGTGGGGTCAATAGTGACAGTAGCAGTAGTAGCACCAGGTGCAAAGGTGATAGTTCCAGTTGTGCCAGTGAAACTTGCAGCCCCAATTTGGGTGTAATCTGTACTGAAAGTCGCTGTACCACCAACGTTATAGTTAACCGTTAGGGCATTGCTTGTAACACCTGTCCGCGTGAAAGTATAGACTAGGTTAGTCGTACCATATTCATTCACACGTGTCGGTGTAAGTGCCAAGGCAACACTGGTTTCGTCATTAACA
>JAKOGY010000054.1 GCA_028658405.1 Dolichospermum sp. ST_sed8
TTTTCGGGCTACGCATCTTGTAAAAACATCTTTTTTTTGACAGAAGCTCTAAACTGGTGCAAATGAGTGTTTCTTATCTGTTCCCTGTTCCCTTCTTTTGTAAATTGAAATAAATAACTGATAACTTGATGATATAAAAAAAATTAACCTAAAAAGAGATAAAAATACTATATAATTTTTGCTGCTAGATTTACACTTAAAAATAAAATATGCTGATACTTAAATTAAATGTAAAAAAATAAGAGCGAAAAAATGTTCAAATTGATCAAAAAATAATTAATGTATTAGAAAGATAACTTTAGGTAGTCTTAAAAAGGAAGCCTTGGCTGATGAATATCAGGAAAATTCTCAAAACCATTAGATGATTCTTATTCTAAACAGGAGTGCATATTATGAGTCAAAATTTTAGCGGTTATCATTCATCTGTTAACAAAAAAATCAAGACTGAACAAATAGAACAAATAATCAAAGCAATTATATCGGGAAAATATTCTTGGGCTTGTGTTCTAGTTTTACAATTTGCTGGTTATAATCCTATGGACTATATACCTTATCGTACTTATATCAGATTACTTAAAACAAACTGTTTACTAGGTAATTCTCAGCAAAATTAACCACCTATCAGAAAAGTTGATAGATTTGATTGAAAATTAAAATAGTTGCGTTTTTAAATCTGGATTTGTGGGAATTTTTTCTAAAAAATAAAAAGGAAGGTGAAGATTCATCAAAAAATTTATTACTAATATGCAGATTTTATGAGCTACCCAACCACAATTTATAATCATCAAATGCAAGTAATTATTAAAGAAATTGTGTGGCATAAAAAACTAGAAGTTGCCCAAATACAACAAGATATGTCTTGGGCTTCCTTGCAACGTCAGTTAACTGCTGCTCCTACTGTCCGGGACTTTCTTACAGCTTTGCAGTTGAGTATTTATAAACCTAGTTTAATTGCAGAAGTGAAAAAAGCATCACTTTATCACAGTGTAATTAGGCCAGATTTTGACCCAGTTACTATTGCTCAGGCATACAAACGAGGAGGAGCATCTTGTGTAGCTGTTGTCACTGATCAAAAGTTTTTTCATGGTGGTTTCGATCATCTCCGGGCTATCAGATGTCGGGTAGGAATACCTCTACTTTGCAAAGATTTTATCATTGATCATTGCCAAATTTATTTAGCCCGTTCTGCTGGTGCAGATGCAATATCATTAATTGCTGCTATTTTAACAGATAAGCAATTACAAAACTTTTTACGAGTGATTCATTACTTAGGGATGAATGCTGTAATCGAAGTTCATAACTTAAATGATTTAGACAGAGTTCTCGCATTAGAAGATGTTAGAATAGTTTCCATTAATAACCGAAGTTTAGGTGATTCTAGCATCAATATTCACACAACTGAGGAATTATTGGCAGCCAGGCGATCGCAACTGCAAAAATTAGGCATTTTAGTGATCAGTGAATCGGGAATAGAAACTGCTGATGATTTATCTTTAATGGCTGAAGTTGGTGTTCAAACAGTGATCATCGGAGAATCCTTACTCAAAGAACATGATTTAGAACTAGCTGTAAGAAATTTACTCCAATCCAAATTTCCCATTCATTACTCAGAAAAATTAGAGATTGGGTAGTAATTTATAATTACAAATTCCTTATAACAAAGGTTTCCACCAATGACGATGACTCAGATACCATTCTACAGTTAAACGTAAACCTTCAGTAATTGTCACAGATGGAGTCCAACCAAATTCTGTTTTCAGCTTATTGGCATTAATTGCATATCTTCGATCATGTCCAGGTCTATCCTTAACAAAAGTAATTAATTTTTCCGCTGGATATACAGGTAAATCTGGTGCTAACTCATTCATGATTTCACATAAACTTTGCACAAGGCTAATATTTTCAACTTCGTTATTACCACCAATATTATAATTTTCTCCTGGTTTTCCTTGATGGATTACCACATCTAAAGCCCGACAGTGATCAACTACATATAGCCAATCTCGGACATTTTTCCCATCACCATAGATAGGTAATTCTTTACCTGTTAAAATATGAATACACATTAGAGGAATGAGCTTTTCTGGAAATTGAAAAGCACCATAATTGTTGGAGCAATTTGTGATAATTGTGGGTAATTTATAAGTATGATAATAAGCCCGAACTAAATGATCACTTCCAGCTTTTGAGGCTGAATAAGGACTATTGGGACTATAGGCTGTAGTTTCTGAAAATGCTGGTTCATCTGAAGTGAGACTACCATAAACTTCATCTGTAGAAACATGAAGAAATAGATAATTACTAGGTTGTGTGTTTGCTTGCCAATGTTGACGAAAAGCTTCTAAAAGGGTAAAAGTTCCCACCACATTAGTTTGGACAAATGCAGCAGGTCCGGTGATTGAACGATCAACGTGAGATTCGGCGGCAAAATGGGCTATAGTATCTATATTTTCTTCTAAAAGTAATTTGTCAACTAAAGAGCGATCGCTTATGTCCCCTTGCACAAATCGAAAATTCTCTCTGTCTGCAACCGAGGCTAAATTATGGAGATTTCCAGCGTAGGTAAGAGCATCCAATACGACTAGTCTATCATTTGGATAAGCCTGACACCAATGATGGACAAAATTCGCACCAATAAACCCAGCACCCCCAGTAACTAATAATCGTCTATTCATGAGATTCCCTAATTACCTTGTAAATATTTCTTCTTAATTTTAGCAAATACTCTCTGTGTAAATAATTTTGCTAACCGGATTTTTGTAAAATCTGGAATTTTAGCTAAGTAATTATTTTTATAATCAAAGAAATCATTAATTTCTGTCAAAATTACCTGCAAGCGGTGGACAATATTCTCAGTTCTATATTCTGACAACACAGTTTCTGATAAAGCCAATGATACTGAAGATTCTAAAACTTTCAAAATCTTAGCTACATCATATTCTAAGGCGTAACCAGCAATTTTATAACAATTAAATCCCGGATCTAAATAATCAGATAATCCCCCATTAACACTAGAAAAGACTTGACAACCACAAGCTAAAGCTTCCATGGGTTGTAAACCAAATCCTTCGCTAACTCCTTGTAATTGCCAATATTCTGCGGAATCATAAAGATAAACTTTAGCGCGGTTAAATAAAGTTGGTAAATTGTCTACATAACTATCAACAACGAAGACTTGACATTTTTTTTCTAAAGCCGGAATTAAGGATTTAATTAAATATTCCGAAGATTTCCGCGTTTGGACTAAAACATCAATATCTCGACTTTGATGTAAATTAATAAATTCTGCACTAATTTGATTTGGTAAATAATAAATTAGAGAATTTGGGGCTTGTTGACCCCAATAGCCTAAAGTATTTCTGCTAACAGTAATTATAGGAATACTAGATGGTAAATTAATTTGATAACCTGAACTGTGAGCATGATAAATTACATGATATTTTTGTAATTTAGCCGCCAACTTACCAACATCAAATCCCCAACTAATCACAAAAATCACATTATCTAAATTCTGTTCTCTTAATAAATCATCTAAAAATAATTTACCTGATTCCCGCTGCCGATAAGTAACCACTTCAGCATCACAAATCTGTTGAGCTAAAGCAACTGTTTTCAACTCCGCCCAAAGACCACCACAAGCAAACTTACCATCTGTTCCCGGAACTAAAAAATAAAGTTTTCTCATAATATTAAATATCTAAAAAATTAATTGTGAACCCTTCTTCCTTCTTCCTTCGTGTCCTTCGTGCCTTCGTGGTTCATTAACTCCTGATTAGGCGCAGAAGAAAGCGTCCCTACATTTAATCTTGCCAATATACCTTGACAAAATGACTTTCCTTACCCCAAAAATCACGAGCAATCGTAATATTTTCAACAACTAAATTAAAAGGAATAGAAGTTGTAAGATAACGCTGAGTGAGCATTCCTAAATCCGGTGCAATTTCTGCTGCTGCTGTTGCGGCTAAACCGAAACCAATAAGTTGTTCAACTGGTCGAAATGGGAGGATAAAAGGCACAGTTGCCGCAAGTCCTGCTGTTAATAGCATAGCCACAGATACATTTGTGCCGCAGCGGGGATGTACAGCTAAATCCCATTCTCCACTGGTAAGACGATGTTTAGCTAATGTTACCGCTCGTCGCAAATCACTAATATTCACATCACCATAGAGAAAAAATCCCTGTTCGGTAGACAAACCACCTAATAATTCATCATCTAATGGCATCTTAGTGGTAGTTCCTGGTAGTGAATAGGGGTTTTTATTTTCCCCTAGTACCCAAACTGTAGCGTGTTCTAGGGCATGAACTTGACGTAACAGGAGAAATTCTTTCAACCCAGGGATAAAAGATAGTTGTTGAAGTAAATCAGCATCTTGGCTGGGGTGAGGGGGAATAAAGTCAAAGCTCAAGGGAGGCCAGTCGCCAAAATAAGAAGTAGAATTATTCATCTTTTTTGCTTTTGAGAATTAATTTTCCTTAGTGATGTTTTTTTGACGACTGCAATAATTGGAAATTTTTGATGTTCCCAATCACCTTATCCCCAATTCCCAATTATTATTTAACCCCCAACAGTTCTACTTCAAAAATTAAAGTAGCGTTGGGAGGAATAACACCACCAGCGCCACGCGCACCATAACCTAAGTCTGGGGGGATAGTTAATGTCCGACGGCCACCTACTTTCATGGTCAGAACCCCTTCGTCCCAACCTTTAATTACTTGTCCTACACCGATTTTAAAACCAAAGGGTGAGTTGCGATCGCGGGAACTATCAAATTTTGTACCATCTGTTAAAGTGCCTGTGTAGTGAACCGTAACCGTGTTACCTATTTCGGGACTTGCACCTGTTCCTACGGCTTCGTCAACATATTTCAATCCAGAGGGGGTAGTAACTACATTATCATTAGACACTTTTTTGACTTCCTTCGCTATTAGAGTATTGTCTTTTTGAATAACAGTGGTGGTTGGTTGTGTTGGGGATGATTGAGTACCTATAACGGTATCTTTGTTACCGCTAATTTGCGTAAATACTAAAACGCCAACACATACTAGCATCAACACCACGCTGAGGAAAATTCCTTTCAAAATCAGCCCTCTCGAATTTTAATTACTGGTTGTCAGATTACTGACATAACACAAGTTAGTTTAAATCAGAAATGACCTTTTAGCGCCACAGCTTATTTTCCAAATCCCGAACTTGACGCTCTAAACGGTCAATTCTCCCCCGTAATTCGTCTACTTCTGACTGACGCGCCACTCCCAAGTCCTGCATCATGTTTCGCATTTGTCGTTGCATTTGCTCGTCCCAGTTACCTTGTTCAGATTGTAACTGATGGACAAGATCATCCATTACTGCCTTAGCTTGCTCAGGATTGAGTTTACCGTCTTTTACCAGTTCATCACTAACTTCCTTGAGTTTGTCTGCAACTAGAGAAGTTGTCCCAATACCCAACATCATTAGCTGTTGCAACCAATTGTTACTATCCATACTCCCTTCCTCTGACTTGTTGCTAAATGAACTCATCGGACTGAATTTACTTAATTTAGACTTTGCTAAAAGCTTAGTAATTCTAGCCTACACATTTATTTTGGCAAATTTAGTCCGTAACTCTTGGTTAATTCCCAATCTCTATCCATCCGTGCATTGGTGCTATGGCTTTAGTGACTGATTCGATGATGTTTGGGGGTGCTTCCGAAAGCATGACACTAGGATAAACAGCAGTTCCCCATTGGGGATGCACAAGGACATGGCATTTATTTTCAATGGTGGGATAATTAAGTAAGGCTTGGGCTACTGCTGTATCATCATGGGGAACTAACCCGGAATGAGATAGTAATGGATAACCTGTACGGGGATCTATCAAGTCTGTTAAATATCCGCGATCGCGCAAATTAAATGCTAGATCGCAACCAAAACGCATAAATTTTTCCCGCAGCTTTTCTTTTTCTGTTTCGGTTTCTGTGGTCATTGCTTCGAGAGGATATTGTGATTGCTGCAAGACAACCACTACCCACAAAACCTGTTGCTGTTTCCAATCTGGTAATATCTGTTCGCAGTTGGCACAGATATATGGACTAGGAGTATGAATAGAAATCTCTACTGCTTGTCCTGTTTTGCCAACTAAATAAATAGGACAGCTAGGCTCGGAAATACAAACTTTGGGATAATACACCACATTTAATCGGTTTATAAAGGTTTTTAAATTTATCTTTGTTAAAAATAATAACCCTTAAATCTACAAATAAATCATCAAATTTTGGCAATATGTAGATTGGTACAATTATTTATAGTATAACTAGAGTGATAGCTCAATCCATCAATTTTCGGTTAAAAAAGACCACTTCGTAGCTTAACAGCCATTTTATGAAGTAAGCAAAGCCAACAATATATTTTATTAAAATGGGACATCAATCAGCATTGTTTGCCATTCACAATTATTGTGGGGATTTTCTGCGTCATGTTCCCAGTTTTGAGGATTATCATAGATATATTGTCTAATATTACTTAAATGTTGTTCATCCCTAATCACCGATTCATAATAATTACGTTGCCAAAAAGGAATATCAGAATTATTACGAATCCGATTAATACATCGAGTTACAGAACATTTAAACCCATTAATAAATGAACCAAGAGAACGAGACTTCAGACATATTTTTTCAATCCGTAAGCCCTGTGAGTGTAAGCCCTGTGAGTGTAAGCCCTCTGAATGTAAGCCCTTTTTTTGATCCTCAGCCTGATTTTTAATCCAGACAATTCCATGTAAATGATTAGGCATTAAAACCCATTCATCCAATTCAATTTCTTGACGAATTTCTGAAGATTTCAACCATTCTTGCATAACTATTTGACCAATTTGATTTATTTGCATTTTGCCCTGCTTAATATCACCAAACCAACATTGTTTCTGATGAGTACATATCGTTACAAAATAAGCTCCAGATTGAGCATAATTATAATCAGGAAGCCGAATTGATCGCCGGTGATGTTTTTCAGGGTCGAATTTCATAACCAAATCAAGAATTGTTAATGTTGTAGGGGCTTACGGTGTAAGCCCGATAACGCTGTAAACGCAATCGGTGTAAACCCAATAATGCTTTAAATGAAACGTATAAGCCCAATAATTCTGCAAATTTAAACACCGTAACCCCAATAATGCTGTAGGGGCTTACGGTGTAAGCCCAATAATGCTGCAAACGCAAACAGTATAATCCCAATAATGCTGCAAACGCAAACAGTATAATCCCAATAACGCTGCAAACGCAAACGGTATAAGCCCAATAACGTTTTATTATTATAGTGGGCTGGGGTTTACACCGTAAACCCCTACAATAACCGGATTTGATTTCAGGGCGATAATAATTCTTTAATCGCTGGTTAGTTGTTTGATATGAGCCGGAAATCTAGCGTTTTGTAGTGCTTGTACTGCTGTTCCCGAATCTTGTACCCAAAATTGTCTGCCAAAACGGACAATTTCTCGGTGATTTCCAGCTTGAATAATGCCAATTACAGGTATTCTTGATTTATCTTTATCCCCTGCTTGGGTTTTGAGAATTGTATTCAGACGATGTTGTTCTTCAATTGTCCCTGCTTGTTGTGGACTAAGTTCCACTAAAATCATTTTTACTGTTTCTACAGTTTCGGCATCTTCGAGAATAAATTGAGTTTGATCATCTCTGCGATCTACCTTACCCCAAATAATCAATCTGGCATCAACTTCCAGTATAGAACTAATGCGTTCATAAGTTTTAGGAAAAACCACAACTTCTGAGGCAGCAGATAGATCTTCAACTTGTAAAATTGCCATAGAGTCACCTTTTTTTGTGACTACCTTTTTGACATTATTTAACATTACGACTGCACAGAGAATGGAATCTTCTTTTTGTTCTCCTAATTGTGCGAGGTTAATAGGTGCAAGGACTGAGGATGATTGTCTGATAGATTTAAGAGGATGATCTGAAAGATAAAATCCTAATAATTCTTTTTCCATTCGTAATTTTTCTTGAGGTGGTAAATCATTGACAGGAGCAGCTTTCGGTGCAGATTCAAAACCGTTTTTTTGAGGTTGATTATTATTACCTGCAAATCCACCTCCTAATAAATCAAAAATGTTTCCCTGTCCACTAGCTTTATCTCTAGCACGGGATTGCGCCCATTCATAAACTAATTCTGAATCATGAATTAATTGATTGCGATTAGGTTGAATTTTATCAAAAGATCCGCAGTTAATTAATGAATCTAGAGTTCGGCGGTTCATCGCTCGTAAATCAACGCGATCGCAAAAATCCGCTAAAGACTTAAATGGTACTAATTCTCCTGATTCTTCTCTGGCTTCTAAAATTGAGGCGATCGCATTTTGTCCCACATTCCGCACTGCCGAAAATCCAAATAAAATCTTCCCATCTATGGGAGTAAAATCTAAACCAGAACGATTAACATCTGGTGCATCAATCACAATACCCATATTAGAGCAGTTATCAAGATATTTCCGCACTTTGTCAGTATCCCCACTGTTAGCGGTTAACAGCGCCGCCATATACTCTAATGGGTAATTTGCTTTTAAGTATGATGTTTGATAAGTTACGTAAGCGTAAGCTGTCGAGTGGGATTTATTAAAACAATTAGCAGCAACAAAACCATTTTTAATCACAAAATTATGGTCAGTTTCTACACCAATATCATAAACATTGGCTTGACCTACATAAGTACGAGAAATTATTTTAACCATGTTATTTAGCCTTGATAAAATTTATTTACTTACACTTTAATAGTCATTATCAGCCACACAAATACCTTTACATTTAATACCGTTGGTGGCAGTGCGTTGACAATAAGGGCATAAAACTTCTTCTTCTGTTTTTTGATTTGTTTCTATATTAGTGCTTTTTTGTGGCTTGTCTTTTTCCGTTTGGAGTTTTTCATTCATAGGAAGGGAGGATTTTTTTTGCTATGGATTTATTGACATCTACTGAAGTTTTTCTATCAAATCACCGCGTCGGAAAGTGGCAGAAAGTTGTTGTAAGGAAATTTCCTGCGTTCCGTAAAGCTTTTGAAGTGCCTCTTGAACGTCTTGAACTGAATCATTAAAATAAGCATCCTCTTTTTGATTGATTAACAGTTTAGCATCTTCAAAATTACGGTGATTAATCTCCTTCATTTTTAGATTCATTTCCCTTAAAAGCCTTCTCCCCATCTGCATAGCAATAAAGCATGAAGCATAACGAACAAAAGCCGGATCATTTGAGTGTGGTCGTTTGCGTCGGTTTTCAGCAATTCTGTACAACTGTACAGCAATGACAACTTGTGAGCCATTAAGCTGCTCAGTAAAAATTACATCGTATAGTTTACCGAAATGCTCACGAGTAAAAAACTTGGCTTGATGGGGCTTTTTCCGCCAAATCGCCAGTACAGACTCAGCCGCTACCCCTGAAGTAATATCTGTGGATCTTGTACCAGTATCAGAGCGTTTACGAAGATAGTTAAATCCCAGTTGTTTGATATCCATTTCCAGCCTTTGCTGTAGATCATCATTAGCTCGCAGATCGTGCAGATCCACCGGGTTCTGACTATTAGTAGCATAAGTAATTTTTTGGACTAAATCGTCATTATCACTGGGTAATTGATAAAGTCGAAGTAAAACATAAGCTTGATTATTTTGCTGTCGTGAATTTGGCTCTTGAAGAGTTTTAAAAATTGTCATACAGGTTTGACCACCATTAATAATTTGCAGGTTCTCAATTCGTACCTGATAATCACCATTTTGCAGCGCGTTATAAGAAAAACTGTCACAAGTTAAAGTAATGCCATTATTGTAAAAATAGAAATTTTTCCTCTCATCGCTATTTAAAGTATCCCGAATACCTTCATTGACACGATTTCCTTGCAGTCCTAAATAACGGCGGATATTACGTTCCAACAAGCGTTCTCCGTGCCTTTCAATCAGTGCTGAAATTTCATCTACGGAAATTCTGCCCACAAGCACTCGACTAAAATTCATGTCTTCAACTACAGCTTTACCACTTAATTGCAAACTATCTTTAACTGGTCTGGAAGCTTGCAGAATTTTGATAAGATGTTCATGATTGATGTGTTCCCAGGTAACTTGATCACCGAATCCAGACCGATCAATTGCTTCCTGAGAAGATGCGTTCCATGCCAAGCCATTATTACAAGCTAATGCCCGAACTTGGGGAATATATCCATCCCGAATTAAGCTGCGGGCTTCTTCCACTTTAGTAAGTAAACGTTGATTAATATGCTCTAATTTGGCAGTGGGATCAAACAAAAATCGAATAGCATTAATGAGAGCCGTAATCCCATTTTCTGGAAAATTACTGTTACCTTCGAGATTGTTTATATATTTGACCTGGAATAAACTGACCGTAAACTCGCCATCATATTCTTCAGAAATGTGCATGGCATCTACACCAAAATCTCCACCACCTTCAGTTAAACAATCAAAGGTATTAGAGTCTTCTAAATCGAGAATTGTTTGCACACAAAAATAGACAAATGCCAAAGATTTAAGTTTGCCAGAATCATTAATACGTAATTCTTCAGCAGCCTGTTCTTGAATGGCATTAGTGACTGATTGTAAACGTTGATCAATAATAGAAGCATTAATATTCATGGTTTTTAGCGATTTACGTATATTTATGTATATTTTACAGAAGAAGGGAACTCTTAACTCTTAACTGGAAATAAGAAACACTCATTTGCACCAGTTTAGAGCTTCAGTCAAAAAGAAGATGTTTTTTAAGATGCGTAGCACAAAAAAAAACAGTGTCATTATTTCAATCTCATGAGTTTTTCCTGTTAGAAAGTTGCCCGTTCCCTGTTCCCTCTGAACTAAAACAAGAAATCCCCTTCATTTCAACAGGAAACAATCCAAAACAGTGGTTAGATAGAATTGAGTGAATTATTACTCTTGAGCGCAAGCTGATGATCAGAAAGTTGGGTAAACTTGGCGATAATCACACAAAACTGTTAAATACAAAAATAATTGCAGCTTTTCAGTTATCTACATAAAATAAACTTTACCAATATAAAATTATCTATCTTCTTCCTTCTTCCTTCTTTCTTCCTTCGTGTTCTTCGTGCCTATATCCCTCCGGGACGCTTCGCGAACGTGGTTCATTTAATCTATATTTTTCTAGTGAGAAGAGAGTAAACTTTACCAGTAGAGCAGGCCAATCTTATCATCTCCTAGTCCTGTAAATGCTAAAATCAATGACTTGATTCATTAAAAAGAGCAATTATGGCATCCATCCGCGAGTTACATGAACAGCTAATCAAAAAAGAACGTTCTGCCGTTGAAATTACCCAAGAAGCATTAAATCGGATTCAAGAGTTAGAACCGAAATTACGCAGTTTTCTCACTGTGACGACAGAACAAGCCTTAAAGCAAGCTCAGGCTGTGGATGCAAAAATCGCTGCTGGAGAAGAAATAGGCATCTTAGCGGGCATTCCCATCGGGATTAAGGACAATTTATGTACCAAGGGGATTGTTACAACTTGCGCTTCCCGAATTTTAGAAAATTTCGTGCCACCTTACGAATCAACCGTCACCCAAAAACTAGCTGACGCTGGGGGTGTAATGGTCGGTAAAACCAACTTAGATGAGTTTGCAATGGGGAGTTCCACAGAAAACTCCGCTTATCAAGTTACTGCTAATCCTTGGGATTTATCCCGTGTTCCCGGTGGTTCTTCCGGTGGTTCAGCAGCAGCAGTAGCAGCAGATGAATGTGTGGTTTCTCTGGGTTCTGATACCGGGGGTTCAATTCGTCAACCGGCTTCCTTCTGCGGTGTGGTGGGGATGAAACCGACTTATGGATTAGTTTCCCGCTATGGTTTAGTAGCTTATGCTTCGTCTCTCGATCAAATTGGACCCTTTGGACGCAGTGTAGAAGATGCGGCTATTTTATTAAGTGCGATCGCAGGTTATGATCCTCAAGACTCCACCAGTCTCAAAGTTGCAATTCCTAACTATGCAGCTAATTTAAAACCCGATCTTAAAGTTAGGAAAAAATTGAGAATTGGTGTAATTACAGAAACCTTTGGTCAAGGTTTAGATCCTGAAGTAGAAGCTGCTGTCACCAAAGCCATTGATCAATTACAAGAATTAGGTGCAGAAATTCATCCTATTTCCTGTCCCAGTTTCCGCTATGGTTTACCAACTTACTACATTATCGCCCCTTCGGAAGCATCAGCTAACTTAGCGCGTTATGATGGCGTTAAATATGGGTTGCGTTCTCCTGATGCGGATAATCTTCTATCAATGTATACCCGGACTCGTTCTCAAGGTTTTGGGGCGGAAGTCAAACGCCGGATTATGATTGGTACTTATGCCCTCTCTGCTGGTTATTATGATGCCTATTATTTGAAAGCGCAAAAAGTCCGCACTCTCATTAAACAAGACTTTGAAAAAGCTTTTACAACAGTAGATGTTTTAATTTCTCCCACTGCACCAACTACCGCATTTCAAGCCGGAGAAAAAACCAAAGATCCTTTGAGTATGTATTTAAATGATTTAATGACTATTCCGGCTAATTTAGCTGGTTTACCAGGAATTAGTTTACCTTGTGGTTTTGATAGTAAAGGTTTACCAATTGGACTACAAATAGTGGGAAAAGTGCTAGGAGAAGAACAAATTTTCCAAGTAGCGTATGCCTATGAACAATCAACTAATTGGCATTTACAAAAACCAAAAATTGCTTAGTTTGTCAGTTGTTTTGATTGACTGCAAATAATGGGATACAAGCTAGGATGTTGATTTTG
Organism: Dolichospermum sp. ST_sed8; assembly: GCA_028658405.1. GTDB lineage: Bacteria > Cyanobacteriota > Cyanobacteriia > Cyanobacteriales > Nostocaceae > Dolichospermum. The sequence continues at coordinate 12,773 of JAKOGY010000054.1, forward strand.
TGCCTTTTGAGGAGGTAAAAATTCATGCAAAATCTTTGGTATCTATTTTGGGTAAACGCATACATTACATGGACTTTGCGTTCATATAAACACAAAATTTGTATGAACTTACACTGAGGAAATTTCATCAAAATCAACACTCTATCCTCATGCTTCCTGCTGTTTTGCGGGTGCATGAGGTAGAGCTGATTATTGCCAAAGTCACCAAAGATGAATTATATCTTTCCAAAGCAGGTTAAATATTGATGCTATATTTTCTGTTTTGGGCGCTTTAGCAATAAATTTTTATGATGCAGACGAGTGGAATAATTATCTGTCTTAGTTATATTTTGGGTTTGCTGTTTACCGCAATTCCCTGGGGTGGTATATGGATTTTGCTATTGGGTGTGGTGGGAGCGGTTTTATTTCGCCGAATATATGCTAATTTGCGGAAATTTGCTCTCAAAAAAGAAAATGCCGTTACGAAACAAAAGGCGGTAGTTAATAACTGGGCAGGTGTTCCCCATCCTAGAATATGGATAATAGCTGGTGTGGTGGGTTTGTTAGCTACTGTTTATTTGCAATTGCGTGTACCTCAACCGGGAATCAAAGATATTAGTCAATTTGCGGCTGGGGATAATAGTAATCTTGAACAATTGGTGATTGTCCGGGGGTTGGTGGATAGTAATCCCCGCGTAACTCGTAGTCAACGAGGACAATTTTGGTTAGCAGCGACTCAGTTAGATGAGGTGAAAAATGATCAGGGCCCTGCGGGAATCCCTAAGGGGGTGACGGGTAGGTTATATGTAACTGTGCCGATTCTGCAATCTACTGGTTTATATCCTGGTCAACAAATTGCGGTGACTGGATTTTTGTATAAACCCACAGCAGCTTCAAATCCTGGTGGTTTTGATTTTCAGAAATATCTGCGGGGGGAGGGGACTTTTGCAGGTTTAATTGGTAGACAGATTAATATTTTAGATGATGAACGTCCTTGGGGATGGTGGCAAGTTCGTGAGAAAATTGGGCGATCGCAAGCTAGTGTTTTAGGTATTCCTGAAGGCCCCCTTGTCAGTGCTATGGTTTTAGGTGGTAAGGCTGTTGATTTACCTTATGATATCCGCGATTTATTTGTGAAGGCGGGTTTAGCTCACGCTTTAGCTGCGTCTGGGTTTCAAACTTCTTTAATTTTAGGTGTGATTTTACAGCTCACAAAACGGGCAAATAAAGCGACGCAGATTACTCTTGGTAGTTTGGGTTTAATTACTTTTTTGTTTTTATCAGGTTTTCAACCTCCGGTATTAAGAGCCGTAATTATGGGTTTTGCGGCTTTGTTAGGTTTGGCTTTGGAAAGAAATGTTAAGCAATTGGGGTCTTTATTAATAGCAGCAACGTTATTATTGTTGTTTAATCCTCTGTGGATTTGGGATTTAGGCTTTCAACTAAGTTTTTTAGCAACGTTGGGGTTAATTGTCACTGCATCATCAATCACGCAACGTTTAGATTGGCTACCACCTGCGATCGCTTCTTTAATTTCTATCCCTTTAGCAGCAACGATTTGGACTTTACCGCGATTGCTGGAGTTTTCCAGTGTGATTCCCATTTATAGTGTGCCGTTAAATATGCTGACGACACCATTTATTTCTATCATTAGTATTGGGGGAATGATTAGCGGGTTGGCAAGTTTAATTTCACCAAATTTAGGGGGAACTTTAGCTGGTTTCTTATATTATCCCACCCATTGGTTAATTCAAATGGTGGAATTTTTTGCTAATTTGCCAGGAAGTTTAGTTGCAGTTGGGAGTATATCAATTTGGCAAATGTTGATTATCTATATTTTAATTATTTTAGCTTGGTTAGTTCGGTGGTGGCAACAGCGTTGGTGGTTTGCGGGTTTAATGGCATTTGGGTTGGTAGTTATTCCCGTTTGGCATTCTGCTAATAATTTGGTGAGAATTACTTTGTTAGAAACTAGAACAGAACCTGTTTTAGTGATTCAAGATAGAGGAAATATTTCCATAATTAATAGTGGGAATGAAGGCACGGGTAGATTCACAATTTTACCATTTTTAAGACAGCAAGGGATAAATCAAATTAATTGGGCGATCGCTAGTAAGTTTCCTGGTTATACCCATGATGCTTGGTTGGAAATTCTGCAAAATTTACCAATTAAAAATTTGTATGAATATACCCCTAATGGAGAAAACAATATTGAAACTCAGGTACTGCAACAGGAATTGCAAAAACAGCAAGGAATCTATCAAAATTTGGCACTTAGACAACCAATAAATACGCCAACAATGATGGCACAATTAATTAATGATCAAGTACCGATTTTAAAATTGCAAATTTTTAATCAGAATTGGTTATTAGTCGGTAATATTAAGTCTCAACAAATTCAAGAATTGATTAAGAGTGGGGATTTGTCTTCTCCCCAGGTGTTGTGGTGTCCATCAGAATCTTTACAAGATTTAGTTTTAGCACTAAAACCACAAATAGCAATTTCTTCTGCAAATAATCTAGATAATAAAACCTTATCTTCGTTGAGTAAAAGAGGAACAAAACTTTTCTTTACTGGTAAAGATGGTGCAATTCAATGGACACCTAATGGGAATTTTCAAACTTTCATTCAGACAACAGAAAATAAATCTTCTGCTTTATAATTCATTTGTAATTACTCAACTCTAGTTTTTATAATTCAATATTGAATCTTCACAAATCAAACATCATCATCTAATGGCTAAAATGTTAGAATTTAACTAATAGTGCAGGAGAAAAACGGTGAGAAAAACGATTATTATCAAAATACTCATTCCATCACTTAGTTGTTTAAGTATATTTGTCTCCAACCAAGCTGAAGCTCAAATTTTACCGCAACCTTGGGTATCAGTTGGCGGAAAGAATGACGAAGTTACCTATGCTGTGGGTGCTAGAGTTTTGAATGTTGGCGTTGAATTAGGAAAAAGCACTGAAGGTGCTATAGGAGCGGATGTTTTACAATTTATCAGTTTACCCGTTATTTCACCTTATATCGGACTGGGCTGGTATTCAGAAAACAAGGGTGTTGCCTTTTCTGGTGGTGTCCAGATAGGCGCTACCGATCATGTTTTTGTTGGTGCTGGTTACAATTCTGTGCGAGGATTTAACGGTCAAATTGGAGTCAAATTTTAAGTTTTTTATATCCAGCCTCACAATAACCCTATATCACGCACTTCATTTTATAGCAAACACACTTGCATTAAACATTGCCATACCTTTATGGGTGTTTAAGCATCCTGAGGATTAAGACGGCTCATTTGCCATGTGGTGTATGTACCTATGGGACTCCAAAGTAAATAAGGCAATAAGAGTAATGCTGCCCAGAAAGATACTGGTAAGACTGCCAGGGTGATTAACATACAAATAAGTAGTCCTGTACCACCGAGGATTGTACCAACGATGAGACTACGAAAATGTAACATGACAGGGCTGTAAGCTATGGTAAATATCTCTAGGAGTAGGTACAAACCCATCATTAAGCGAGTTATTTCAGTATTTGGATTGTGTTCCCAAATGATGTAAGCTGACCAAGCACCACAGATAAATATTATTGTCCAAATCAGGGGAATTACTGACTCAAAAGTTAACCATTTAGGTCTTTGTAATTGTCTAAACCATTGACTCTGATTTGGTGTAATCCAGTTACCAATAAAGCCTACGAAGAATGCTATACTACCAATTATCATCCAGGATTTAATCATCATTGCCTTAGTGCTGACCTTCCAAAAGTCTGAAGCAATGATATTATAATAAAATAGTTGCTAAAAGTATAGATAAATAGGAAAGTTTTTGACTGGTGAGTAGGTTGAAACTAAAAAGTCCTGATATCGTAGATTGGGTTGCCGGATATTACCCAATAACATCCTTTCCTTATTGACAATGTTGGGTTTTGCTGTCGCTCAACCCAACCTACATTAAAGCATTGGAATAATTTCGCTAACTATTAGACATCTGGTAGAAATTAAATATGCGTAACCTGAAACTCTTGTAGAGACGTTCCATGGAACGTCTCTACATTCATTCCTGGAGATGTCTATTATCTTGCTGTTAATAGTGCTTTAGTTGCGGATTCTCCCAAAACTTTGACTTGACGATTTAATTGGAAGTTTAACAAGGCTACAACAGTCAACTCGGCTAAAAGTGCCATAAAAATTGTTGTCGTCTGAGTGTACTCTATAGCTGCCCAAGGACAGGTAGAAAATAACCACAAAATGGGATGTTGTGAGGGACTAACACCCAAGACTGAGAGAATAATTGATGGTAAAAACATAGCTACACCAATAGTTCCCACTGTCCACACATAACGCTTGGGGTTTTTCATGAGTAGCATCAGTTGAGCAATTGTTGCATACATCAGCATCAAACTCAAAGCTAAAACCATCGCTAATATGACTTTATGCTTATCAACACTACCATTATAAAAATTAGTAGGTGAGAACAAAATCCAGATTATTATCGGGGTAGTAGCAATTAATAGATTAATGACGATAGCAACAATTGCTGGGCTTTTTTCACCAAATACTAAATCTTGGAATACAGATTTATCTCGATGATTTTGGTGTCTATATCTTGCCCAATCTTGGATAATTTGACGATGAGGTGAAAGGACAATAGTTAAAGTCAAAACTAAGGCAAAATTAAGTAAAGCGATCAGGAATATTATCCCTAAATCACTTTTTTCATTAACTGCACCTACAGTTAATCCCCAAAACATCACCTGACTAAAAGCTAGAAATAAATAACTTTGTCCTTTACTCAATATTGTACTATCTGCATTCCGAAAGCAGCGTTTCATTGCTTGCCAAATGCCGTAGGAACAAATACCGTAATTAAATAAATGAAAGCCGATTAAGGTAATGAAATTTTCACCTATTGGTAAATAGAAGAATTGTAGTTGCTGTATTGATGAATCTCTATATGAACGGAACAGATTAGGAAATAGATAATTGGTAATATCCCAAGGGCTGAAGAATCTCATCCAAGTTAGAGGATTATTAAAATTTCCATAAGACGATACCATCGTCATTGTCATAAACAAAAATATGAGTACAGCACCGCTTCCCAACCAAGGTTGAAAGTTGCTAAACCAACGACTAACTAAACCAAAGATTAGGGCTGCACTGTAGAAGAAAACACAACTAGCTGCAATCACAGCATAATAACTAAAAATGTAACTTAAAGCGATTTTAGCAGAATGTCCAGCCCATAAATGTAAAGGAATTGCTGTGAGAACAAAGAGATAAATTAGACTGGGGACTCCAAGAATTTTTCCAGTTAAGATGCTTGTTTCTGACTGAGGACTAAGCCGAATAAAGTTTAATGTTCCTCGTTGTTCTTCTTTTGCTAAATCACTGATTAATAAATAAGTTCCTCCAACTAAGAGTGTAAAAATGAAAATTACACTTAATGTTAAAAATGTGTATTCCCAATGATCTCTCCACCATAATTGCCAGTCTATTTTATCTAAAGGACAAATATTTTTAGATAAATAATTTTGCAAATCAGATAAATCTATTCTAACTTGCTGAAGTTGGGCTTCCAAATTAGGGATTATGGTACTATCTGATAGTTGAATTTGTTGATAATTAGTTATTTTCTGGCTTAGGAAGCTTTGTTGTTTATAGAGTTCTTGTTCTTGGTTTGCGTATACTTTTCCTAAAGTACAGTAAGTTGCTCTTAGATAGTAGTTTTCATCGGGAAATTCTTTTAATTGAAAGAGAAAAACTATAAGTTGTAATAGCAAAGAAGAACCCATAGATATAAGAACATTAAAAGGCTTAAATCTGCCTTTTAGTTCTCGAAATAGTTGGGGATTTAATTCTCCTACTCTGTCTATAAAATTTACGAGCATGATTAATCACTCCAAAATTTTTAATTCTTAATTTTTAATTGTCTATGATGCTTGTTTATGACCTAATTTGAGAAAAATAGTTTCTAGGTCTTCTTGGGTACAATGAAACTCTGTTAAAGGAATTCCTGCACTCACAAGCGATCGCAATAAATCAGCAGAATCTTCTGGTTTCCCGGAAAAATTCACTCGCACATTATTTGTACTCGGTATTACCTCCCATTCTTCCACTAAAGGATTATTTTTGAGTTCACTGACTAATATATCTATATTGCCCAAAGTCGAGATTAAAATCTGCTGTCGGGAAAGACGTTGATAAAGATGTTTAAGTGAAGAACTTTCTACTAAAAAGCCTAGTTCCATAATTCCCACGGATGTACACAACTCCGCTAAATCGCTGAGAACATGAGAAGAAATTAAAATTGTCATTCCCGCTTCTTGCAAAGCTTTAATAATTTCCCGAAACTGCATCCGCGCAATGGGATCAAGTCCAGAAACAGGTTCATCTAAAAGTAGTAAAATTGGTTCATGAATAATGGTGCGGGCTAAACTTAAACGCTGTTTCATCCCCCGTGAGAGGGTAGAAATCATGCTATGACGTTTATTACCCAGTTGAATGAGTTCTAAAACTTCGTGGAGACGTTGAATCCGGTGCTTTCCTTGCAAGCGATACAACCGCGCAAAATAATCGAGATAATCCCAAACTGTCAAATCTTCATATAATGGGTAGTCATCGGGTAAATAACCAAGACGACGTTTAAGTTTGAGGTTGCTTTGATCTCGCTGGAGGCGATCTCCGTTAATATAAATCTCACCTGTAGTCGGTTCTTCAGCAGTAGCTAACATCCGAATTAGGGTGGTTTTACCCGCACCATTCGGACCAATTAATCCGTAAACTTCACCGGTTTGGATTTCTAAGTCAACATCATTAACAGCAACGTGTCTTTCAAATTGCTTAGTTAGTCCAGTGGTGCGAATTGCTATTTCTTTTACCATCGCGGCTGGGGTGCGGCTTGTGTGCAATAGTTAACTTAACTCGGTTATACAGTAGAATTTACCTTTGTTTCGGAAATGGAAACAAAACAATTAAAAATTCACAATTAATAATTAAAAAAATTTTGCCTTTTGTCTCTTACCTTCTACTTAACTCAAACCTCCACAAATCAGTTAAATTAGGAGTATGCTTCAATTAAGCAACCATAGAGACGAATATGCCAAGAACACAGAAAAACGATAACTTTGTTGACAAATCTTTTACCGTGATGGCAGATATCATCCTCAAGATATTGCCAACTAACAAAAAAGCTAAGGAAGCCTTTGTTTATTACCGAGATGGAATGTCCGCACAGGCGGAAGGTGAATATGCTGAAGCACTAGACTACTATGCAGAAGCCTTGGAAATGGAAGAAGACTCCAATGATCGGAGTTATATTCTCTATAATACGGGGTTAATTTATGCTAGTAACGGCGATCATAATAAGGCTTTAGAGTATTATCATCAAGCTATTGAGTTAAATCCACAATTACCCCAGGCATTGAATAATATTGCCGTGATTTACCATTTTCAAGGTGAAAGGGCTAAGGAAGCCGGAGATAATGACGGTGGTGAAGCATTGCTTGATCAAGCCTCGGATTATTGGATTAGAGCAATTCGCATGGCTCCCAATAATTATATTGAAGCTCAAAACTGGATTAAAACCACCGGGCGATCGCAAGTTGACATATTCTTTTAAATTAATCATTTGTCGGTTGTACAATTTTGCCTAACAACTGACAACTGACAACTAACAACTGACAACTGACAACTGACAAATTATGATTGATAGTGAACAAGTTCGTAAAGTTGCTAATCTCGCTCGTTTAGAATTGACAGCAGATGAAGAAGCACAATTTACTACTCAACTGGGTAGTATTCTGGATTATATAGAACAACTAAATCAACTGGATGTCACCAATATAGCACCGACAACCAGAGCTATTGATGTTAGTAATGTCACCAGAGAAGATATTCTTCAACCATATACTGACAGAGAAGCAATCCTCAACAGTGCGCCTCAGCAGGAAGGTGATTTTTTCCGAGTTCCTAAAATTCTTAATGCTGATTAGGTAGAAACTGACTGAATCTATAGGGAGATAGAGAAAAATTTTTTCTTTCTCCTCAACTTCGACTGTAATATGAATACAAAAGAGTAGAGACGCTCCGAGGAACGTCTCTACATCCCCGTAGGGACAGGGGATTAGGGGATTAGGTTTTTGGGTATGAGTTCAATATAGCAGATGATTTTTTATTTGCCAAGTATTTGAGAATTATTTTCTCCATACTAGTGTCAAAAAACGAGGCGTATTTTTTGGAAACGGAGGAGAAAAATGAAAAAGCCAAATACTACAATTAGAAAAGCCACCATAAATGATCATCAAGGCGTGATTAAGTACGCTATCAAACTTGTTCATCAACATCAAAATTTTAATCCCTTGAGGTTTGTTGAATTTGCCAATCATGAACAACAGCTTTTTGATTTTTTTGCGGAAGAGATTGTTAATCCCAAAGCAGTTGTTTTAGTAGTAGAAGTAGAAATTGACACTCTCAGCCCTAAAGGGACTGAGATTCTGCGGACAGAGTAAACTTAGGTAACGCCCAAAGTCTAATTCTCGCTACGGTCGTCAAGACCCGTCTACCCAGTAAGCCTAAGTCTAAGCTTAGATTGCTGGCTACTTTGGTAGAGTCGAAGGCGGGTATTATCCCGCGCTCCTCTCTGTTAAATCTGGGCGTGCGACTTTCACCGCACCCAGCTTCCGATGTTCTTAGCTTTCGCGTTTGCTCATGTGAATATAATCGTGGCAGCTTTCGTGAATGGCTAGAAGATTTTTAGTTTTCCAGTTAGTATGACTTCCATCTACATGGTGTAGCTGTACCTTTTCGTCACTAAGTATTTTTAATCCACAATGTCCACATTTATGGTTTTGCCGTTTGAGGGCTTTAGAGGTATTACCGTCATATAACTTACTGTTGCGTTCGCTCCAATAAGTTAAATCTCCGTCGTAGGGTGATTTTTCACCTGTGACATTGATGTGTTTGTTTTCGGAGTAAGGAACTGCTGGAAATGCCTTATCTATTAATTGCTTACAGGTATGGCGATTCTGCTTAGTTTCCTTGTTGAATACCTTAAAAGCTCTGTGATTGATGTGCCATAAGGAGAACTTTGACCCATCCATCTTGCAGAAGCGGTGGTAATTCCTCCAACCTCTAACTACAGGGGCTAATTTCTCAGCCTTTGTGGTAGCTCCATAATTCGAGTTGTTGACGATGAGTTTTACTTTCTTACGAAAAGTTTTATAATTGTCCACTGAGGGGACGCTTCTAAACTTTCCGTTATTCTGGACTTTAAAATGCCAGCCGAGGAAATCAAACCCATCTGTCGCGGCGGTTAGCTTTGTCTTTTTCTCGCTGACTTTCATTCCCCGCTCTGCTAGGAACTGACTGATTTTGTCAAGTATTTCGGTGGCATCGTCTTGGGGTCGGAGTATTATTACCATGTCATCCGCGTATCGGATAGATGGTTCAACAATACTTTCCTTTGGGGTTCTGTCAGTGATTCTGCGATTAGATTTCTCGTGATATCTATGAATACTTTCAATCCCATTTAAGGCGATGTTAGCTAAAAGTGGACTCACCACGCCACCTTGAGGTGTTCCTTGTTCGGGAAACTCTGGGTTGACTCCGGCTTTGAGACAGCGAAATATTCCCTGTCTTATGCTATATGGAGCTATGAGTCTATCCATGATGGCGGAATGGTTTATCCTATCGAAGCATTTTTCAATATCGAGTTCTATGACTCGTTTATTTATTCCATTTTTGGATGAGTTTAGGTTATTGAACAGTTGTCTTTGTGCATCATGCGCTGAACGTCCCGTTCTAAACCCATAGCTCCTAGCATGGAAGGTTGCCTCGTGTGCTGGTTCTAATGCGTATTTGACAAGGCATTGATATGCTCTATCTGCAATAGTGGGGATTTTCAACATCCTGATAGTGCCGTCCTTTTTGGGGATAGGTATTTCTCTTAACCCCTGGTGTTTCCAGTTGCTAACAGATGCTTTTAGCAGTTCATTAAGCTCAAAGCGTTCCTTAAAGGTAAGGGACTTTTTGCCATCAATTCCTGCGGTCTTTTTCCCAGCATTTAGCTGTGATACTTGACGGATAGCCAGTAATCTTGCTGCGGTTGATTTCAGAATCAGCTTTTGTAGGGACTTAGCTTTGCGCTTGTCGCCAACTTGAACCGCTTTGTACACTCGTATTTGTAGGCGGAATAAGTTGCGGCGGAATTTCTTCCAGGGCAACGTCTTCCAAGATTCACTAGAGTTGTCTCTGTGTCCAATCATGCTCTGCTCCAATCTGTGTATTCTGAACACCTCAGACCAATTACGGTCTGTCCTACCCGAATTGAGGGGATTCCACTGCTCGTCCAGTCTACTTAGGGTTCGACCGCCCTTAGACCCTCAACCCGTTTTTATTCGTTCCCTCGGTTGATATATAGTTCCGTTAGGTGTAGCCAATTCAACCACTGGATTCCCTGGACTCTTGCCGCTATTCTGCAAAGATGCGGCGGGAATTAAACTCCAGTGAAGTCAGGTTTTGATGTTGTGTCCTGCTTAACATTAGGTTGCTTTTCTAGGCTCTGTTTCACCGTGGGAACTCCCCATTAACGCCAAGTGTCACCCCACAACGGATGTCTGATTGCGTCCTGTTCCTAGCTTCGACCTCCCGAAACCGAGTCGGGTCATCGTAGGCAGATAGGGAGTCATACCTGAGTCTGGTAGATGGGACTTGCACCCATATCAGACCGAGAGTTCAACCTTTTCTCTATTACTAGAGTTGGGTTGGTTAGCTTATGTACGGACTGAATACCGTGATTCAGCTAACAACGAATCGCACTCGCAGAATATTAGCTGCGCCGTTCAAATCTGCATTTATCATTGAACCATTACCCGACTTGTACAAACCACGCTCAACACGCCTTCCTGATGCTTTCCACCCTTCTGGTTTTTCACCATAAACGGGTAGGGAGTCTCCATCTAGAAAACTAGCAATTGAAGTGTATGCTTCTTCGGTTTCTTGAAATCTAATACCGTGTAAATCGCAAAGTTGCATTAGTCGGGTTTTGAGTTTACCTAACGGCATTTGGACAAACTTTTGATTATTAATTCTCCCCATGTTAGCGTTAGATTTAAACCCATTATTCCAGCCAATTACTAATGTACCAATGCCGTATTTTAAGCAATGATCAATAATTAATTTTGCAGCTTTATTAATGCCGTCAAGCATTTGATGGTTACGTTTACGGGTTACACGGTCTAACCAATTATCCCAATAAGCTTCTGATTTTCCTTCTTTCCGTGTTGATACTTTTTTATTCCACAACTGGTTCATTGACTTCATCGCACGGGCATCAATCAATAGGGAATTACTCAATGTATCAACACAAGCCGCTAAATTATCAGCCGTTCCCAGGTCAATAGACAGAGCTTGATTGATGTCTAAGACGTGGTGTTGTTTCTCGACTTCATAAGACATTTCCAGATAAAAAGCACCGTTTTTAGGGAGAATAGTAAACTCTTTAACATGAGCAATGTCTATATTTGACGGCATTGGTAGGAAAAATTCAGAAATTCCAAACCATCTTTTAACTGTTAGTCCCAACGAAAATCTAAGCTGTCCATTAATTAGAGTTGGTTTTTGTCCACCGCTATTAGGATAGGCAACTTTGAAAAGTTTAGAACCTGTTAGATATCCGGGAGCTTTCGGTTTAAAATGTAATTGTCCGTTAAGGAACAAAGAGCGTAATCCTTTGAAAGATTTAAACGCTTCAATTACAGACAATAAAGTTTGCTGTGCGGGGGTGGTAGAGTCGAGGGGGAATATTATTTCCCGCCCCTCTCTGTTAGATCCGTGCGTACCCGTTTCCGTGTACACGGCTCCCGATGTTCTTAACTTTCGCTTTTGCTCATGTGAATGTAATCGTGGCAGCTTTCATGAATTGCTAGAAGGTTTTTAGGTTTACCATTCTTATGGTTTCCATCTATATGATGTAAATGTACCTTCTCATCACTGAGCATTTTTAGACCACAATGACCACATTTATGGCTTTGCCGTTTGAGGGCTTTAGAGGTATCGTTGTTATAGAGCTTGCTGTTTCGTTCGCTCCAATAACTCAAATCTCCGTCGTAGGGTGATTTCTCACCTTTAACATTGATGTGTTTGCTTTCGGAGTAAGGGACTGATGGGAACGCCTTATCTAGTAATTTCTTGCTAGAGTAGCGGTTTTGCTTAGTTTCCTTATTGAATACCCTGAAAGCTCTTGTTTCGATGTGGAATAACGAGTTTCTTGACCCGTCCATCTTGCAGAAGCGGTGGTAATTCCTCCAACCTCTAACTACAGGGGCTAATTTCTCAGCCTTTGTGGTAGCACCAT
>JAKOGY010000521.1 GCA_028658405.1 Dolichospermum sp. ST_sed8
AGGGGCTAATTTCTCAGCCTTTGTGGTAGAACCATAATTCGAGTTGTTGACGATGTGTTTTACTTTCTTGCGAAAAGCTTTGAAGTTATCCACTGATGGAACGCATTTAAACTTCCCGTTTTTCTGGACTTTAAAGTGCCAGCCGAGGAAATCAAACCCATCTGTCGTGGCGGTTAGCTTTGTCTTTTTCTCACTGACTTTCATCCCTCGCTCTGCTAGGAACTGACTGACTTTATCAAGTATAGTGGTGGCATCGTCTTGAGGTCGGAGTATTATCACCATGTCATCTGCGTAACGGATTGTGGGTTCAATAATATCTTTCCCAGGGGTCTTGTCTGTGATTCGTTTATTAGAGTTCTTGTGGAATCTATGAATACTTTCAATTCCATTTAAGGCGATGTTCGCTAATAGTGGACTTACTACCCCGCCTTGAGGTGTTCCTTGTTCGGGAAACTCTGGGTTAACTCCGGCTTTGAGACATCGGAAAATTCCTTGTCTTATGCTGTAAGGAGCGATGAGTTTATCCATAATGGCAGTGTGGTTTATCCTGTCAAAGCATTTTTCGATATCGAGTTCTATTACTCGTTTATCTATTCCATTGGCTTTTGAGCTTAAGTTGAGGAACAGGATTTTCTGCGCGTCATGAGCCGAGCGTCCCGTCCTAAATCCGTAGCTGTATGCGTGGAAAGTTGCCTCGTGTGCTGGTTCTAATGCGTATTTGACAAGGCATTGGTAAGCTCTGTCTGCAATAGTGGGGATTTTCAGCATCCTCATAGTACCGTCCTTTTTGGGGATGGGTATTTCTCTTAGTTCCTGGTGTTTCCAGTTGCTAACGGATGCTTTTAGCAGTTCATTAAGCTCGAAGCG
>JAKOGY010000522.1 GCA_028658405.1 Dolichospermum sp. ST_sed8
TGAATGCTGCACTAGATGTGTGTATAGTCAGAAAGTTGGGTGTACCTGGACACAAAGAACTGGCTATGGGAGCGATAGCGCAAGCGGTGACTTGTCAGTTCGCTTCGGAGAATATTACCATTTTTAACCAAGATGTCATTGATTCTTTGGGAATAGATCAAGAAAAAATTACCGCAGTTGTTAACCAAGAATTGCGAGAATTAAGACGACGGCATCAGATTTATCGAGGTGATAAACCAGCAATTAATGTTAAAAATAAAACAGTTATTTTAATAGATGACGGTATTGCTACTGGTGCAACTATGCGGGCTGCTTTGACTGTTATCCACCAACAGCAGCCGGGGAAAATTGTAGTTGCTGTTCCAGTTGCACCACTAACTACTTATGAAGAATTGCGCTTGGAAGTTGATGATGTAGTTTGTTTGCAGTGTCCAGAAGTCATGTCTGCAATTGGTTTTTGGTATGAAGATTTTAGTCAAACTACAGATAATGAGGTTCGCGCACTTTTGGGAAATTAATTTAAAAAGCTAGAAAATATTAGATTTAGCTGCGTAACAGCTTATAATTGTAAATTATTTAACTTTCATTTTAGTTTGTGTCACTTACGTGACTCTAAATATATGTTGCAAAAAAACATTTATTAGGTAAAAATTACGGTTTTGTTTAGAAAAAAATCTTTTATAATTATACACGTATTAACCCTGTTTTGATAAGAATTTGTAGAAGTTTAGCACTGCTCAACAGTGTCAAGTACCTTCAAGCCAGGGAATAAATTCCCTGTCTAATAGCTCAAGTCGGTTTAAACCCACATTCCGCACCCCAACTGTCACAGAGGGAAATTACTGATAAAAAACAGCTAAGGA